>JAZUJQ010000392.1:0-3687 GCA_045642845.1 Kiritimatiellia bacterium | reverse complement strand
TCGATCTGCGCCTGATGGCCGCTGCCGTAGTAGCTCTTGCCGAGGAGCCGCGCGCTGCGCTGCTGCGCTTTGGCGAGGCGGGCTTCGACCGAGGCCTGTTTCTTTTTGTCGGCGAGATTGCAGACCGTGACTTTGTCGTTGGCGATTTCGATGTCGCCCTTCGTGCCGTGGAAGGCGAGCGACCAGTTCCACCCCTGGTCGGAAGCGTTCGTGCAGATGTACGTGGCGAGCGCGCCGGATCCGGTGGTCAGCGTCGCCGCGACGGTGTCCTCGGTCTCGATGACGCCTTCGTGGGCGAGGTTGCCGTGGTACGCTCGGACGGATCGTGCGCCGTCGGCGAGCCACAGCAGCTGATCGAAGAAGTGGATCGACTGGTTGATCAGGACCGAACCGCCGCCTCCGGCGCGCGTGCCGCGCCACGGGGCTTCCTTGAAATACGAATCGGCGCGGAAGCAGTTGTGGATGCCGACGGCGGTGAGCGGCGTGCCGAGGACTCCGGAACGCAGCACTTTTCGGAGTTCCATCGGAAGGGGTTCGAAGCGGTGCTGGAAGATGCATTCCGCGACGAGTTCGGGATGCGCGGCCGCGGCGGCGAGCATTTTGCGCAGGTCGGCGGCGCAGCGCGCGAGCGGCTTTTCGCAGAGCACGTGCTTGCCGGCGGCGAGCGCGGCGCAGGCCAGACGCGCGTGCGAGGCGTGGTCGGTGCAGATCGACACGGCGTCGATTTCAGGATCGGCGAAAACCGCGCGCGCGTCGGTCGTCCATCTCGCGGCGCGGTGTTTTTCGGCGGCGTTGCGGGCGCGCGTTTCATCGAGATCGCAGACGCAGGCGAGGCGCGTTTTCGCGTTGGCGGAGTAAGCCGCCATGTGGACGGGACCGATCACGCCGCAACCGATGACGGCGACGTTTATTTTACGGGCGGTTTTCATGATGTCGTTTTGGTTGATCCGCGTACGGGCCGTTCGGAAACGGGCGGATCGTTTTCAGGTGTGAAGTTCAGGAGAAGGTCGTCGCCCAGACGTTCGCCGGACGCGAACGAAAATCTGGGCGCGGTGGGAAGATCGAACGGACACGCTCCGAAGGTGCGCAGCGAATCCCTGCCGAGCACGATCGGCGCCACGAAGAGCGAGAGCGAATCGACGAGGCCGGCGTTGACCAGCGACGAGGCGAGCGCCGCGCCGCCTTCGCAGAGCACGTGCATGAACCCGAGGCCGCCGAGTTCGCGCATGACGGCGGAGAGGTCGAACATCGGCGAGGAACCCTGCGCGGACGCCGGAAATTCCAACGGCGCGGTCACGACGGTCGCGCCGGTTCCGTGCATCGCTTCGATCCGGTCTTCCGGCGCGAGTTCGGAAACGATGACGACGGTCTGCGCCGCATGGCCGTCGGTGAAAACGCGGGCCGACGGCGGAATGCGCCCGCGGGCGTCGAGCACGCAGCGCATTCCGGGCAGCCCTTCGTCTTTCCCGGGGTCTTTGCGCAGCAGGGAAGGATCGTCCGCCAGAACGGTTCCGGCTCCGACGAGAACCACGTCGGCGCGTCGGCGCATGGCGGCGACCTTTGCACGCGATTCCGGTCCGGAAATCCAACGGGAGACTCCGGCGTGGTCGGCTATCGCGCCGTCGAGGGACTGCGCCATTTTGAGCGTGACGTACGGAAGTCCGGTGAGCACGTGTTTCGCGAACGGCGCGATCAGGTCGCCCGCCGCATCGGCGCGGACGTTTTCGACGACCTCCACGCCGGCCTCGCGGAGAATTCCGAATCCGCGTCCGGCGTGTTTAGGATTGGGGTCCGTGCACGCGCAGACGACGCGGCGGACTCCGGCTGCGACGATGGCGTCCGTGCACGCGCCGACGCGGCCGGGCGTCGAGCACGGCTCCAGAGTCACGTACAGCGTGGCGTCGCGCGGCACGGGGCCGGCGAAGCGCGAAAGGCAGTCGGTTTCGGCGTGCGGGCCGCCGGCGCGGCGATGATGCCCGCGCGCGATGACGCGTCCGTCCGGCGTCGCCAGAACCGCGCCGACCGGAGGATTCGGACGCGTTCCGCCTTCGCCGAGCCGCGCTTCGGCGATCGCATCTTCCATGCAGGCGGCGTCGACGGCGGGATCCGGGTTCATGCGTTCGCGTCCTTCTCCGCTTTGATCGCGGCGAGTCTGGGCCCGGTCAGCATTATGACGCCGCCGACGATCGCCCAGAAGATTATCGTTCCGAGCATGAGCAGACCGAGCGCCGATGAAAGTTCGCGCGCCACGTCGTGGGCGTCGAGCAGCGTTTGCAGCATCGTTTCGCGCAGACCGGTGCCGCCGGGAGTCACCGGAACGGCGGCGATGGTGTTGGCTATGGGGGAAACCGTGACCATGTCGCGGAACGGCAGGGTCATGCCGATCGAGCGCGACAGCAGCAGGTAGCACACGGTGTCGGTGACGTGGTTCGCGAGCGAAAGCGCGAATGCCGCGGACGCCGCGAACGGATGCGAAAAGCACGTGTGCATTGTCTCGATCACCCGGCCGAGCACTTCGCGCGCTTTTCCGCGGCGCGGCGATTCGGAACGGTCCGCGGACACGGCGCGCGCGAGGCGTTTGCCGAAGATCGCGATCAGAACCGAAACCGCGATCGACGCGAGACATGCGATGCGCAGGGCGACGGCGATTGCGTGCAGCGCGGGCGTGCGCGTGAAGAAATCGGTGCGGAAAAACGAAATCCCGGCGGTGAACGCGAACATCGCGAAAAAGCCGATGAGCCGTTCCGCCGCGATGGACGTGATCGTTTCCGCGCGCAGTCCAGGGCAATTCGCCGCGAACCACGCGGCTTTCACGAGGTCCCCGCCGGTGGCGCCCGGGCCGAGCACGTTGAAGAAGTGTCCGGTCGCGTAGAGTCTCAACGCCTGCGTGAAACGGATCGGTATGCCGAGCGTGCGGAGCAGAATGAACCAGCGCGTCAGGCCGCACATTAGCGAGACGCTGAAAAGCGCGATTCCGCCGGCGAGGAAGACCGGATGCGCGACGAAGGCGTGACGCAGCGCGTCCGCGACCTTCGACATGTCGCCGGCTCTGTGCACGAACGCCGCGAGCAGCGCCGCCGCGATCAGAACGGCGAGCGACATGACCAGAGTTTTCTTCCTGCGTCCGTTCATTTTCCGATTTTCCGGATCAGAAGCAGCCACGAGCAACCGCCGTCGTCGCGCCGCGAAACGCTGGCGAACGCCACGCGTCCGCCGTTTGCGTAAACCGCGGCGGAGGTTTCGTCGGCCGCCGGCGAGACCGCGGTGAAACCTGCGGCCTCGAGCGCGGAGCGCAGGGCTTCCGAGGCGTTGTCCGGGGCTTCGCCGGCGCAGACCGCGACGCCGTCGCCCGATTCCGAGGCGAACGCTATGTCGAACCCTGCGGGCCTGACGACTGAGCGGAACGGCCATTCGCGCGACCCGTCGGCGCGCACGGCGCGGCTGCGGAAGAACACGGCGCCGGTCGTGAGCGCGGCGCAGAACGCGGCGGCGGCGATGATGATGACTGAACGGCGGATTTTCACAGCGACAGGGAAGGGAACCACACTTCTTCTTTCATTGCGGCGGTTTCGCCGGTGGAAAGCAGTTTGACGGCGATATCCGGCACGTCGACTTCTTCGGTGTCCGAGCCTTTCTGCATGTTGAGCAGTTCGGAGCCTCCGCCGTGCGCCATGGACTTGATGTCGG
>JAZUJQ010000391.1:0-2719 GCA_045642845.1 Kiritimatiellia bacterium | reverse complement strand
TCCGGCGCGGGCGGCGCAGGCGGGACTTCCGCGGAAACGGATGCGGATCCGCTTTTCTCCGGCTGCGGCGCCGACGGTTCCGGTTTTCCGGACTCCGCGCCGGAAACGCCGGAGGACGGCGTCCACGAGTCCCATCCGGCGAACAGATCGCTGAAATCCCGCTGCGGCGGCAGATCGCCGTCGTTTTTCTCTTTTTTGTTCTTGCTCATCTAAATTGAAAACTGTGCCCGGAAATTATCGCACAAATCCGGCGCAAGTCAATTTGCGCTCCGCCGCGCCCGCCCGGCCGTGATTTTCGGTCGATTGACAAAGCTGACTTCAGTCCCGCGGTTTTCTGAACTGGCCGTTTCATTCCGCGATTCCGCGATTGCGCGCTCCGAAAATTAACTTGACTTGGCCTGCGAAATCGGGCATTTTGCACGCAGACAAGCAAGGAGTTCAACAACATGACGAAAAAAACGCTCGCAATCGCGGCGCTTGCCGCGCTTTTTTCCGGTGTTTCATCCGCAGCGGACATCGCCACAGGCGTCGATTTCGTTCTGGCGCTCGCGGCCGATCCGAACGGCAGCCACACGCTGACGGACGACATCGATCTGACCGGGACGGGATACGTCACGCTGGCGGAATTCAACGGATCGCTCGACGGCGCGGGCCACTCGATTTCCGGCATCGGCGCGCAGCCGCTGTTCACTGATTTCCACGGCACGATCAAGAACGTCGCCGTCGTCGGATCGTCCGGCGGCGCCAACACCGTGATCACCGCGGACGGCACGTCGGCGATAGCGGTCAACGCCTACGGCGCGCGGTTCGAGAACGTGACGGTGGAGGGGTACACACTCCGCCACGCCGTGGCGAACAAAGCTTCTGGCAACGGTCTGTTCGCAGGCACGGCTTACGACGGCTGCGTTTTCACGCGCTGCGCCACCGGGGCGGACTGCACGGTGACTCAGAACGGCAAGTCCAACAACCGCAACGGCGGTTTCGCCGGCCACGTTCTGAGCCAACTCACGGGTCAGCTCGTGGTCAGCTTCAACGACTGCACGAACAACGCGGCGATCGCTCAGGACGGCAGCTACAACAGCGACCACGGCGGCGGCGGCTTCATCGGCTTCGCCGACATTTCCGACGCCTCGGTGCCCAAAATCGTTTTCAACCGCTGCGTCAACAACGGCACCGTCTCCTTGACCGGGATGGGCGTCATCGGCGGATTCATCGGCTACCTGTCCGCCGCCGAACCAGGGACCATCAACGCCAACAAGGTTCTGACCAACAGGGCGATTTTCCTTGATTGCGTGAACAACGGCACGATTTCCGCGACGGGCGGCTCCGGCGGCGGCGGGTTCATCGGTCAGGCCAAATACACGTCCTCCGCGCTTTTCGACCGTTGCGTCAACCGCGGAACGATCGACGCCGCCGCGGCGAGTTACGCCGGCGGTTTGATCGGTTACTTCGGTCTGTACATGTCGTCCGTGCAAGGCGCGAACGACTGCACGCTTCGCAACTGCGCCAATTACGGCGACGTTTCCGGCAAGGAAGCCGGCGGTTTGGTCTGCAGATTCGACACCAACACCGGATGGGCCACGGGCGTATTCCGCATCGACAACTGCGCCAATTACGGCGCGATCTCCGGTTCCACGGCGGGACGTGAACTCGTGGCGGCCTACACCTGCAACAAAAGCGGCAACGGATCCGACAACTGCTTCGGAATGTCGGACGACTCCGATCCCGTGGTTTCATACGGGACGTTCACGGTTGAGAATTTCCGCCGCACGGCGGACGATCTCGCCGCCCTCAACGCCGTCGCCGCCGAAAACGAAACGTACGACGGCTGGGTCCTCGGGACCGGCGGTCTCCCCGAACTCGAGTTCCTTTCCGCCGCGCCTGCGGCTTCGCACACCGTGACGTTCCGCGACTGGGACGGCACGATTCTCAAAAAGGAAACCGTCGCTGACGGCGGCGTGGCGACCGCTCCGTCCGATCCGGTCCGCGCCGGTTACACGTTCACCGGGTGGGACAAATCCCTTTCGTCGATCGGTTCCGAACTCGTGGTCAACGCCGTGTATTCCGGAACGGCGACTGTGACGTTCGACACCGCCGGCGGTTCCGCGGTGGAGCCGATCGTTCAGGACGTGGGCACGTCGTTCGTCTGGCCGGTCACGGTCCTCGACGGCTACGATTTCGCCGGTTGGACGGTGGACGGCGCCATCGCCGCGTCGCGCACGGTTCCGGCGGGCGGAATCACGTACACCGCCGCCTGGCTCGCCAAAGCCGAGCCGCGCGTCAAAAGCCTCGTCTTCCTCCAGTGGGATCTGAAATCGATGGACTCGAGCACCCGCGCCGCCCGCACCGCCGCGCTCGCCGCGGCGCTCGATGAAAACGACGTCGACATCGCCGTCCTGGCCGGTCTCGCCGCCAACAAGAGTCTGTTGGACACGATGATCGCCTCCTGTCCGGGATACTCGTACGCCTACACTGGTTCGAACGGTTCCAACGACGGCAACGCGCGCGTGTTCATCTGGAAGACGGACAGGTTCTCGCAGTTCGGGTCCGCCCGCAGCGCGATGAAAGTCTCGAACTCGACGATGGGGTGGGTGCCGCTCAAAGAGACGGGGACGCAGAACGTCTATCTGCTCGCGGACGGTTTCTACGGCGTCACGAAAACAATCAAGGATTTCGTCAACGGCTACCCGTCGACCGTCGCCGATTTCAAGGCGCAGTA
>JAZUJQ010000390.1:0-3475 GCA_045642845.1 Kiritimatiellia bacterium | reverse complement strand
CCGCTTCCGCGGCCCGAAAACGCACGGCGGAAAAGAGCGCGACATGCGGCTCGGTTTCAACGCCGCGGCGTGGAGCCCGTGGTCGCATCCGTACACAAATCTGTGGGGAAGCATAAACGGTCCGTTCTACGCCGACGGAATCCAGATCTCTGCGCTCGCGTCCGGTTACGGCACGTACGCCGGAGAAAACGACGTCAAAGGGATTTTCACGGTGTTCAAAAACGGCGACGTCGACATCGTCGACCGCATCGATCCGTCCGATGTCGGGAAAATATGGTTTTCGTGCCCCGCGTTCGTTTTCAGACTGGTGAAAGACGGAGTCCCGAATCCGGCGCTGTCGTGCGACCGGTCGGTGCGCCCGCGCACTGCGATCGGCGTTTCGCGCGACAGAAAGACCGTTTACGTTTTCGTGGCCGACGGCGATTGCGCCGAATGGAGCGACGGCATGGACTTCGTCTCCCTTTCCCGCGCGATGGCGGAACTGGGCGCGCATCAGGCCATCAATCTGGACGGCGGCGGTTCGTCCAACATGGTCACATGGGACGAGACTCTCGACAGACCGCGCGTCATGGGGCGTCCGCACGGCTTCGACACGCGGAGTCAGCGTCCGAACGGTTCCAACGCCGGAATCTATTATGCGCCGACAATCGCCCGCATCGGCGATTTCAATTACGACGACTTGGATGTGCTGATCGCGGACATCGAGGCCGGTGAAATTCCGGAAGGCGGCAACGTCATCGACATCGTCGCTGACGCCGAGTTTTCGGCGGAACGGCCGTTCCTGCCCGCCGGAACGGATTTCACAATCGCATCTTCGACCGGTGCGTCGATCGGCTGGGCCGGAGGCGCCGAACCGCAGGTGGCGTCCGGATCGCGCGTCAAATTCGAAAACATCAAATTCCGCGCGCCTTCGCGCACGTTGCGCGTCGCGGCGGGCGGCGTCGCGGTGTTCGGCTCGGGCGTTGATCTGGACGGCGTTATCGCGTCCGATCCGCGTGGCGCGGTGTTCACCGCGCCGCCGGTTTCGAAAATCGGCGTTTCATGCGCCGCCGCCCCGATGAACGGCGCGGTATTCGCAGTCTCTCCGCTTTCCATGGAAAAAGACGCCGCGGCGGTCTCGGAACTGCTGGGAAAACTTTTCTGCGCCGAAACGGACGGACTCGTTCCATCCGCCAGGCCGTCGCCTTCGTCCGGAACGGAATTTTTCTGGACTTCCGCCGGACGCGGACCGTGCGGTTCGCTTGACTGAATCGTTTCGTTCCGCTTTAATTGAAAGACGTCCCGCGCACGCATGTTTTCCCCGGTTTGGAAGATGGCGCGACAAGGGGCGGAAACACAAAGGAATCAAAATGGAAATCAAGGAAATGCGCCATAGTGCGGCGCACGTGATGGCCTACGCAGTCGGTCAGTTGTATCCCGACGTGAAGTTCGACATCGGTCCGGCGACCGACGACGGCTTCTACTACGACTTCGACATGGAGCATCGTCTCACAGTCGAAGACTTCCCCGCGATCGAAAAGAAGATGGCGGAAATCGTGAAGGCGGATTATCCGTTCGAGCGCATCGAAATGACCCGCGAGGAAGCGAAGAAACTCCTCGAAGAGCGCGGCCAGAAATACAAACTCGAACGCCTCGCCGACATCGAAGAAGGCGAATCGATCACTTTCTACAAATGCGGCGATTACTACGATCTCTGCCGCGGACCGCACGTGCCGTCCACCGGTTGCGTCAAGGCGTTCAAAATCACCGCCGTCGCTGGTTCCTACTACCGCGGCAACGAGAAAAACCCGATGCTGCAGCGCCTTTACGGCATCTGCGCCGAAACGAAGGAAGAGGTCGAAAAGATTCTTTTCCAGATCGAGGAAGCCAAGAAGCGCGATCACCGCCGCCTCGGCGCCGAACTCGATCTTTTCTCGATCGAGGACGACGTCGGTCCCGGTCTCGTGCATTGGCATCCGAAGGGCGCCCGCATCCGCATCGCGATCGAGGATTACTGGCGCCGCGAGCATTTCCGCAACGGCTACGAAATGCTTTTCACTCCGCACATCGGCCGCGCCGAACTGTGGCAGACCTCGGGTCACCTCGGGTTCTACAAGGAGAACATGTACTCCGCGATGGACATCGACGGGCAGGACTATTACGTCAAGCCGATGAACTGCCCGTTCCACATCCAGGTTTACAAGGGTCAGACCCGTTCGTACCGCGATCTCCCGATCCGTTACGCGGAACTCGGCACCGTCTACCGCTATGAAAAGAGCGGCGTGCTGCACGGCCTTCTGCGCGTGCGCGGCTTCACGCAGGACGACGCCCACATATTCTGCGCGCCCGAGAAGATCGTCGAAGAAATCAAGTTCACGGTCGAATTCGCCCTGCGGATTCTCCGCCGCTTCGGTTTCAACGAAATCGCCGCCTACCTTTCGACCCGTCCCGCCAAAGCCGTCGGCGATCCCGCCCGCTGGGAACAGGCCACGGCTTCGCTCGAAAACGCCCTCAAGTCCGAAGGCATCGACTACAAGATCGACGAAGGCGGCGGCGCGTTCTACGGTCCCAAGATCGACCTCAAGATCAAGGACGCCATCGGCCGCGAATGGCAGCTCGGCACGATTCAGTTCGACTTCAACCTGCCCGAGCGTTTCCACCTCGAATACGTCGGCGCCGACGGCAAAATGCACCAGCCCTACATGGTGCACCGCGCCCTGCTCGGCTCCATCGAGCGTTTCTTCGGCATTCTCATCGAACAGTACGCCGGAGCGTTTCCCACCTGGCTCGCGCCCGAACAGGTGCGCGTGATTCCGATCACGGACGAACAGCTCGACGCGGCGCGCGGACTTGAGGCCAAGCTCCGCGCCCGCGACGTGCGCGTTTCGGTGGACGTCAAGGCCGACAAGCTCGGCGCCAAGATCCGCCGCGCCCGCAACGACCGCGTTCCGTTCATGCTCGTGCTCGGCCGCAAGGAACTCGAGGAGAACAAGGTCGCCGTCCGCACCCGCGATGACGGCGACAAGGGCGCGATGTCGCTCGACGAATTCCTCGCCGTTTACGACAAATCGCTCGAGGTCTGAAAAACATCCGGCGTCCGGTTTCCCGGGCGCCGGACGATTGATTGAAACCGAAAGAACGGCACCGGAATGAAAATAACCGACATACTTGCCTCGGGACGCGTTTCGGTGTCGTTCGAGGTTTTTCCGCCGAAAAAACGCGAGGGCTTCGCCCGCATGCATGAAACGGTCGAGGCGCTGTGCGCCATGAAGCCGTCGTTCATGAGCGTGACTTGCGGCGCGAGCGGTTCCATCGACGGACATACCGCCGATGTGGCTGAGTTCGTGCACAGCCTGGGCTGCACCGCGTTGGCGCACCAGACGTGCGTCGCCCACACGCGCGACGGCATAGCCGCGAATCTCTCGCGCCTGCATGCCGCGGGCGTGGAGAACGTTCTCGCCCTGCGCGGCGATCTGCCTGCGGATTTCGAAGGGAC
>JAZUJQ010000389.1:0-5164 GCA_045642845.1 Kiritimatiellia bacterium | reverse complement strand
GCCGGAGCGGCGCTCCCGGCGCCCGCGCCGGCGGGAACCGGCGGAGCATCCTCTTCCGGAGGCGGCTCCAGATCGGGTATTTCGAAATCGATGTCGGTCGCCTTGCGGATGAGTTCCGCGACCTCTTCGTATTTCTTCTTCGCCTGATCGTCGAAATTGCGGATGCGCACGAGCGTCTTCTCGAACTGCGGAGTCAGTTCCTCGATCTGGGTGAGGCACGTGTCGGCGTCGAGCTTGTACTGCGCTAGCTGGCGTTCCCCTTCCTTGGAATCCATCACCTTCTTGACGAAGAACCCGACGACGCCGAAAACGATCAACCCCAGAACAATGACGAAAATCGTCACCATCACGCGCACGTTTTTCGCGGCGCGGCGGCGGCGGTCCTCCTCCGAAATCTCGGCGGCCTGACTCTGCACGGTGGGTACGGACGAAGGCGCGGGAACTCCTTTGAGCGTGAACTTGACCTGCTTCTTGGTGCCCGAAGAGGGCGTGTCCGACGGCTTCGCCGCGGCAAAGGAACCGGTGGCGGCGCCCTCGAGCTGGCCTTTCTGGATGACGAATTTCTTCTTGCCGGTGTTGGTGGAGGAAGCGTCGGGTTCCGAACCGGAGAGAGAGCCGGTGGCGCTCATCACGGCCTCGCGCACGGCGCCGACGGGCCCGCGCGCACGGAACGCGGGCACGGTGGAAAGGTATTTGCCCAGATCGCCGATGAGCGAATTGTAGTTCGGATAGCGCAGGAAAAGATCGTTGGACATCATGCGCGAAACGATGCGCGCGACCTCTGGTTCGACCTCCGGGCGCACCGATTCGATCGGCTTGGCGTTGCCGTTGAAACGGGCTTTGACCACGTCGATGGGCGTCTCGCCGTCGTACGGAGGCACGCCGGCTATGGCATGGTACAGCGTGGCGCCGAGCGAATAGATGTCGCTGCGCGCGCTGTCGGTTTTCTTCTGGACCTTTTCGGGAGCGATGTAGTACGGCGTGCCCCAGACCTCGTCGCTGGCGCCCTTGCCTGCGTGGCTGGCGATGCCGAAATCCACGAGTTTGGCCACGCCCTTTTCGTCGAAAAGAATGTTTTCCGGCTTCACGTCGCCGTGGAAAAGCCCGCCGTCCTCCGCAGCCTTGAGACCCTTCGCTATCTCCATGCCCACGCGCAGCACGAACGCGGGATCGAGCGAACCCGGATCCTCCATGAGATGAGCGAGATCGCCGCCGGGCACGAGCTCCATCTCGAGGTACGGACACCCGTCCTCCTGACCGAACGAATAAATCTGGGCGACGTTCGGATGGTTCAGTTTCGCGGCGCTCTGGGCCTCGTTTTTGAACGATTCGAACATGCCCGCATCGTCCCCGAGCTCTTTCTGCATGATCTTGATCGCGACCTTGCGGCCGAGAGACTCGTCCTCCGCGAGGAACGTTGTCCCCATGCCGCCGGCGCCGAGACGCTTGTGCAGAATGAAGTGACTGAACTTCGCCGGAAAAACGGCGTCCGGATTCTCCGGATCGAATTGCTGGTATTCGCTCATGAGTCGTGTGTGCGCTAAATGCAAACCGCGGCCGCAAGCCGAAGTTCGCTTCTTCGTTCGTGGATTATACAAGATTTGCATCCGGCGTGCAAACGCAACCGCACCGACCGGCGCAAATCGCGGAACAATGTCGTCCGATCGCGTCAATCAGACGGTTTTGTGGTAGAATGCGCGCCGTCCGTTTCAATGGAAGGATGGCGGAGTGGTCTATCGCGGCGGTCTTGAAAACCGTTGAGGCGCAAGCCTCCGGGGGTTCGAATCCCTCTCCTTCCGCCAGTTCTCGTCAGCGAAACGGAACTCCCGCGTGAACGGTTATCGCGCGGATCGGCCGGGCTGGCCGCCGCAGTAGCGAAGCGACGCAGGGTCTACGCCGCAAAGAACTGCGGCAACGGCGTTGATGCCGAAGCAACGCTCTCTGGTGAGCTTTTCGGTTTTCGTGATTCGCGGGAATGGCGAGAGCATCAGCAGCTTGCCCTCGGCGCAGGCGTCGAAGTGGGCGCCGCCGGGTTTGAAGCAAGGCCCGAAGCCGCGTGGAATGATCGCGATGAGCGGAAGCCCGGCTTCGCGGACGGCGCGGGCGATGGCTTGCTCGCCCGGCGAAATGCACCCGGAGACGACCACCCCGCCGCGTGCAATGCTAGCAAAACGTTTGTCATGGCCGCAATAAAAGTTGCGACTTCGGAGCGGTTGCGAACTACTCATCGTCCCGTGCAGTATTATCGCCTGCTGCTCCTTATTGCAATCTCTTCCGTTTTTCAAGGTCATCAGCGCCCTCAAAAACAGCTAGGATCCAGCTAGGATTACAAAAACCAGAAAATCATAACATACTGAATATTAGATAGTTATGATCTACTGATAACACTGATCGGGCATGACGGCGTATTGGCAGGGTTCGACTTCGGGAAAGACCTCGCCGAGCCGTTTCCATGCCTTGGCGACGGCGGCTCCGAGCGGCGACGGAACGAGCTTGCCGTCTTTGATTTCGCCGAGAATTGGGCGACGCCGCTTCACGACCAACGTGATCATGTAGAACCAAGGTTTGCAGTAATCCCATCCCGGCAGGCGTATGCCGGCTTTGAGGTTGCCGTTTTTGTCGCGTTCGCGTTCCATTGTCGGTGTTTCCTTTCTTCATAGCGCAGTTTATGCTCAATCGTAAAGGAGTTTCGGCAGATGTCGTTTATGAAACGCTGAAACGCGCGGTAAAAGTGTATAATCGACCGGCATGAAACGGACATCGAAAAACGTCTTTGAGCCGCACGCCCCCGGGCCGGTCGTCGTTGGGGTCGTCGACATGTGCCGGAGTCAAACCGAGAGCACGGTCATTCTGGAATACACCGACGCCGTGCATGCGGCGGGCGCGGTGCCGTTCATTCTGCCCGCGACGACGGACGCCGAGTGCATCGCCGCGGCGCTCGACCGCGTGGACATGCTGATGTTCTGCGGCGGGGAAGACGTCGAGCCCGTGCGTTACGGCGGGACGAACCACGAGAAACTCGGATCGATCAATCCACGCCGGGACGCCTGGGAGTTCGCGGTCGCGGACGAAGCGATCCGGCGGCGGATGCCGCTTTTCGGAATCTGCCGCGGCTGTCAGGTTCTCAACGTCCGTTTCGGCGGCACTCTCTGGCAGGATCTGCCGTCCGAAAAGCCGGACGCGATGATTCACGGCATCAAGGACGAGCACGGAATTTCCATCGAACCCGGCACTTATCTTCACGCGATGCTCGGCGCGGATTCCGCGTCGGTCAACTCCCGCCACCACCAGGCCGTGAAGGATCTCGCCAAGGGTTTCAAGGTCGCCGCGCGCGCGCCGGACGGCGTCATCGAGGCGTTCGAATCGGCGGACTATCCCGTGCTCTGCGTCCAGTTCCATCCCGAATCGTTGGTCGTGCGTTCGGGCCGCAGCGAGTTTCTCCCTCTTTTCCGCGGCGATTTCGCGAAGCCGGAACTTTGACCGCGCACGCCCCGCGAAGCGCACGGCGCCCCTGCGCCGTCACACCTTTGCAGAAGCGGTCGGATCGCCGCGATCGTCGACCGGTTCCGCCACAGCGGCGACCGGGATCCGAGAGACCGTGGTCCGCTTTACAAGGCCATGTTTTAAGCTATACTACCCTCGCATCCGAGAGAGCGCTTGCCGATCAGGCGTTTGCAACGAGTTTTGCAACGGCCGCCGGGCGGCGGGTCGGTGATTCAATTGTAGAAGCAACAGAAAGGAACGCCACGCAATGACAAACGCAATTCTTCTGGAAAATCCGCACGTTGCGCCGACGCCGTGTTTCGGCGGCACGGACCGGTCCGACGATGTGAAAAGCCCATTTGCGGAGCCGAGGCGCATATCTCCGCTCCGCGGGAGACTACTGATTGCGGCGGCGCTGTTCGGCGTCGGACTGACGGCTGCGAACGCCTGTACGGGCATGTACGCGGGCAAGTGCACTACGACCGACAGAACGATCCTGATCGGGCGGACGATCGATTTTCCTCCCTTCAACGGGACGATGCGACAGGAAATCCGCGAGGCGGGGACGCTCGTGGCGTTCAACGGCACGACCAACAAGTACCGCTACGTCTGCACCCCGATGTCGACGAGTCTGAATCTCGGACGCTGCGCCGGAAGCGCCGCGAACGAAAAAGGCGTGATTCTCACCGGCACGATCACCGCCAAAACGAGAAGCGAGGCGCTCGCGAACGAACCATTCGTTCCGGTCGACCAGGGCGGCGTCGGCGAACCGAACCTCCCCGACTACCTGATCGGCAATGCCGCGACCGCCCGCGAAGCGGTGGAGTTGCTCGGCGAAGCCGTCGCCGCGTACGGGCACGCCGGCCCCGAAATCTACATGGTCGCCGATACCAACGAGGCGTGGTACGTCGAAGTCTACACCGGCCACGACTGGGCGGCGGTGAAGATGCCGGCGGACAGGGTTGCCGTCTTCGGCAACCACTTCAACTTGCGCGGATTCGACCCGAACGACACGGAGAACGTGATGCACTCGCCCGGGCTCGTCACCCGCGCCAGGGAGGAAGGGTTCGCCGTCTGGGCGGATGCGGCGCAGACGAAGCTCGATCTCTACCTCACCTATGCCGATCCAAGTTCGGTTGAGGAGAACTACGCCAATTTCCGCGCGTGGTACGGACACAAGTGGTTCGGCGACACCGAACATCCGGCCTACGCGACGAATCTGTTGCCCGAGCTCTTTTTCACGCCCGGCTACGAAATCGCGCCGACCAACATGTTCGAGCTGATGCGCGCGCGCTACGAGGACATGACGGACGAGCAGCTCCCCACGGCGCGAACGAATGCCGCCATCCGCGTGATCGGAACGACCAAGCAGGGTAGCTGCCACGTCCTACAGCTCGACTGCCGCGAGAATATGCCGGACAACATGCGCGGCACGGTCTGGTCGTGCCTCGGGCAGGCCGAGCACGGCGTGTTCCATCCGATCAACGCATCGCAGG
The DNA here is from genome assembly GCA_045642845.1 of Kiritimatiellia bacterium. GTDB lineage: Bacteria > Verrucomicrobiota > Kiritimatiellia > RFP12 > UBA3636 > JAZUJQ01. The sequence goes on along the minus strand of JAZUJQ010000389.1, from coordinate 185 downwards.
ATTATCTCCCCGCCGCCTACACGAATGACGCGCAGCGCACCTTCGGGTACGATCCGGACCGCGCGGCTGACGCCTTCCGCCGGCTCTCGGCGCTCACGCAGTCCAACCGCAAGTGGTACGGTCCGGGCGTTCGGAATTATTGGCGAGCGTATGAGGCGCGCCGTGCCGAGGTATGGCCGGTGAAG
>JAZUJQ010000388.1:0-1541 GCA_045642845.1 Kiritimatiellia bacterium | reverse complement strand
CGCACGCCCCGGCGGCCGGAACGAACGCGACGAGCGCGCACAGCGCCGCCGTCGCGGCGAGGCCTGCGAGGAACGCCGTCGGGACCATGTACGAAACGCGGCGGGACGTTTCGGGGAAACGCCGGCAGAAATACCCCCGGTGGAACGCGTAACGCCCGATCTGGCGCAGATGCGGACCGAACAGCCCGCGGCGGTGGTGGGACACCGCCACGCGCGGATCGTAGAGCATGCGCATTCCGCGTTTGTGGACTATCTCCAATCCGAGAAGCGTGTCCTCTCCCGGCCAGTAACGGACGTCGAATCCGCCGATGTCGCGCAGAAGCGAAGTCCTCGCGAGCAGGTTGCACGTGGGCAGATCGTCCTCGTCGCACACGCGCACCGGCACGTAGCGGCGGCGGAACGCGCCGGAGGCGAGCGGATTGGCGTACACGCGGCCGGAAAGTTTCGCGGCGAAGGAATCGTCGCGCGGCGTCACCGCCGGGCCGCCGACCGCGCCGATCTCCGGATCGGAAAAATACGGCACGGCGTGCGCGAGCCAGTCTTCGGCGGGCGAAGCGTCGTCGTCCAGAAACGCGACGATCGTCCCGCGCGCTTCGCGGATGCCGAGGTTGCGCTTCTCGGACGGACGCACGGCGCCGGTAGCGAATTCGCGCACGAACGGAGGCCACGCCTCGCCCGTGGCGGAGTCCGGCAGGACGATCGCCTCGAAGTTCGCGTAATCCTGTTTCGAGAGCGCTTCGATGCATTCGCGAAGCATGCGCGACGCGCCCGGGCACGCGATGACCACGCTCACCAGCGGAGGCGTTTCCGGCATCGGATGCGGTTCGAGCGAGGCATAGTAGCGCAGCAGGCGCAGCCGGTAGAAAATGCCGAGCGTGTCGGTCATCACCTCGCGCACGTTGCGCGCCGTGAGACAGCCCGCTTTCGCGCCGAAATCCATCGTCACCGGCGCTTCGGCGATGCGGAATCCGCGGCCGTGCGCGATCGCGAGCACCTCGAGATCGAAGGCGAAACGTTTGGAAAGCATGCGCGAAAAAACGTAATCGAGCGATTCGCGCGTGAAAAGCTTCATGCCCGTCTGCGTGTCGTGCACCGGCAGACCGACGAGTATCTTCACGATCGAGTAGTACACGAAACTCGCGACCCGGCGGCGGAGAGGATAATCCACCTTCGATTCCGGATGCATTTTCGAACCGATCACGATGTCGGCGCCGGTTTCGCGCATGATTTCGAAAAAGCGGGCGGTGCAGTGCGGATCGAGATCGAGGTCGCCGTCGAGCAGCAGCACGTGCGTGCCGCGCGAATGCGCGAAACCCGCCTGCAGCGCCGCTCCCTTGCCGCGGTTCTCGGGAAGGACGACGGGGCGCACGAGGCTCCCGCCCAGTTCCGCGGCCGCCGCGGCGAGCGATTCCGCCGTGCCGTCGGCCGAGCCGTCGTCCACCGGCACGATCTCGAACGGCACGCCGTCGAGCGTGCGCGCCACGGTGCGGACGTTGTCGCCGGCGCCGGAGCCGAGCCGGTAGCACGGCATGACGACCGAA
>JAZUJQ010000387.1:0-4604 GCA_045642845.1 Kiritimatiellia bacterium | reverse complement strand
GCCCGAGCCGGTTTCGCCGCGCCCGACGATCACCTGATGCGCCTTCAGCGCCGCCGCGATTGCGTCGCGGTGCCCCAGGATCGGCAGACCCGTTTTACGTGCGTCGTCAGTTGTCATGATGCTCGCGGCCCGGCGGACGGGCCGGCTGATCTTCGGTCCGTTCAGGCGGCGCGTCCGATGCGCCTGCGGCACCAGATGCAGAGCGTCGCGGCGACGAGGAAGAACCCCGCGAACGAGACGGCGAATCCGGTCCATTTCACGTCGGGCGCGAGCGTGATTTCGCTTTCTCCGGCCGGAACCGGGACGGCGAAGAAAATGCCATTGGCGCGCAGAACTGGAGCGGACTTGCCGTTCACCGTGGCTTTGAGTGCGCGGTAACGGCGAAGCCGCCATTCGCGGACCAGCAGATATCCCGGAGCGGACGCTTCGGCTTTGACAAGCGCTTTGGTTCTGTCTGTGCGAGAAGGCGGCGTGAGCCACGTGGCGCGGTCCGGCGGCAGATTCGTCGACGCGAGCGCAATGTCTCCGGCGACGGCGATTTCGCGCGTGACGTCGAAGTCTTTCTGTGCCAGCATTTCGAAAGTCTCTTTCACGTCTTCAGGCGCGGTGCGGAATGCGTGGTAGACGCCGAGCGGCGGCTGAACTTTTGCGGCCGGAACGGCGAGCGCGAGACTTGGCGCGCGGATGTCGGCCGGAGGACGCAGCCGGCCGGTCCGATCGATGTCGAACGTCGCGATCAGCTTCACGAGTCCGCTTTGGACGAGGGCGCGCGCGGCGTCCGGCGCGAGAAAGATTCCGGCCGTTCCGAGAACGTTCCAGCGCTTCTGGAAATCATTTCCGAACGAAGTCATCGCGAACACGCGTGCGCTGTCCGGTGCGTCCGTCGCCCATGGATCGGCCGACGTGAAGCCGGCGCCTTCCATACCGGAGAGCGGCCCGAACGCGCGCTCGGTTATCGGGCGCTGCGTGAGATACAGATACGAGAAGGAATATCCGTCGGGTGCCGGGACGGCTTTGAGCAGTGCGGTTGCGGCGGGATTCGTTTCGTAGCGGGCGGAGACGTCCTCGGTCGCGGCGAACGGCAACGCCGCGCGCACGAGATCTATCGCGCACAGCGCCACGACGACCCACGCCGGATTGAACTTGCCGTCCTTCATGACCGCCGGCGAGCGTTTGCCGGTCACGTACGGACCGGCGACGATCATCATCGCGGACAGCGCCACTAACCACGCGGCGGTGACAAGCGAGTCGGAATAACGCGCGGCGAAGGCGTTGCAGATGAAACGGTCGGTTTCGGCGTCACCCGAGAGCAGACCCATTTTGTGCCAGACCGCCGCACGGGCGTACGGATCGAACGCATGCGCGGCGACGACGAGGGCGATCGCGCCGAGCGCAAGCACGGCCAGCGTGATTTTCGAGGAAACGGCACGGGCTTTCTTCGTGTCATCGTCGTCATTGCGCTTGGCGGGAAGCCGGGCGATGCCGATCGCGAACAGCACTGCGGTCGAAAGTTCAAGCAGATGGACGAATTTCACGGGGCAGCGGACTTTGTCCATCATCGGCAGCGCGTAGAACGCGCGGTAAACCGGCGTGTAGCGGCCGAACGCGAGCAGGAGGCACACGAGCGCGGCGACGGCCCAGAAAAACGTGACTGCGGAAAGCGGGTCTTTCTTCCGGCGGACGAAGGCGCAGACGATCGCGAATACGGCGAACGAAACCGGTGCGGCGCCGAGATAAAGCGAGTGCTGGCGGAAATTCGGGAAGCCTGCGCCGTCTTTTTCAAAGCCGGCGCTTTGACCGAGTCGGCCCCAATACGGCCCTTTCACATGCCCGGTTTCATATCCGCGCGGACAGGCGGCCACGAATTCCAGCATATCCTCCGGCGGCAGGCTCCAGTCAGTGCAGAAAGTCCAGTTTTCATCGGACTTTTCGGACGAATGCCCGGCCTTCGGAGCGTCTGTCGCGGCTTCAAGCTGTGCGTCGCGTCCGCCCACGATGTCCGTGAATACGTGGCGCAACGTGCCGAAGCCGAAACATGCCGCCGCGGCGATCAGCGCCGGCACAGCGATGAACAGCGGAAACTTACGGGCTTTGAACCACCGCGCGCCGCCTTCGGCGCGGATCGACTCCGCGAGACGGAACACGGCGTAGCAGAAGAGCAGAAGGAAAAAGAACGCCGCCACGTCCGGTTGCGCCGAAAGTCCGCATGCGGCGCACGCCGCGAGCAGAACGGCCGCCGGGACATTCGGCTTGCGGATGAAATCGTCGATCAGCGCGAACGCGAACACGGCGTACGGCAGCATGATGAAATATCCGCGGTGGCCGGCGTGGAACAGCGTGAAGCCGTAGCCGGAGAACGCCAGCGCGATGCCGCCTCCGCAGCAGGCGGCGACCGTGAGCCCGAGTCCTCGCAGATAGACGCATAGCGTCAGCGCGGTGAGCGCGGTGCACAGGAGATACGAGATTTCGTGGTAGGCGAGGGTGGGGAGAATGAGTTTGAGAAACTCGTCGTGGTGAAAACACGAGCTCGATGACATCGCCCAATCGATCGCGCGGCGCAGAAACGACGGCCGCGAGATGTCCGGGAAACCGTCGGGACCGACGAGCACGTTCGTCAGGGACCAGGAACCGCTGAACACGATCGCGCAGAGCGCGGCCGCGGCGACGAAAAGAAAAAGAGGCCAGAATTTACCGAGTTTCATAATCGGTGCAGATTCTATCGTTTTTCGGCCGTGTCCGCACGGGCCGCCCGCACCCCTGCACCGTCGGAAAAGAAACTCCGATCCGTGGCGCTCCCGCTACCGCTCCGCCGAATGGTCAATGCTCCGCGTTGCCGATTCGGCACGCACGGGATTTGTAAAAGAACAGAAAGGCGGAATTACTCGACCGCGATCGACCCGGTTTCAATCACGCCAAAATTCTGCGGCTGAACGCCGCGAAGCGCGGCGAAGCGGTAGCGTAGCCTGTTTGCCAGCCGTCGGAGTTTTTCAACACGGCGCGCCATTGCTCCGTTTGAAAGAAACTCCGATCCGTGGTGCTCCCGCTACCGCTCCGCCGAATGGTCAATGCTCCGCTCCGCCGATTCAGCGCGCACGGGATTTGTAAAAGAACAGAAAGGCGGAATTACTCGACCGTGATCGGTTGCACTCGACTGCGATCGACCCGGTTTCAATCACGCCAAAATTCTGCGGCTGAACGCCGCGAAGCGCGGCGAAGCGGTAGCGTAGCCTGTTTGCCAGCCGTCGGAGTTTGTTCACCCCGCGATTTGCCGCGAGACGCGAAGAACGAGCCGAATTTTGCCGTTGACAGGAAGCCGGATTTGTAGAACACTTGATTCCGGTTGAATTCATGCTTTTCGCAGTGAGTCGTTCACAACTGACAAAACACCTGAAATGAATAAATCCATCAAGTTTCTTCTGAATGCGGTCGTCGCGCTGACGGTTGTATCGTCATCCGGCGGCCTGCTCGACAAAGTCGGCGAACAGGCCGACAAGGTCGAGTCGACGTACGAGCACATTTGGAACGGCTTCTACGGCGACGGCAATTACAAACGCTTTTTCAAGGCCAGACTCGACACCCGTCCGGACGGCACGCCGAACATCGTGCTTGACAAGTCGAAGGGCGATGCGGAGTTCAAGATCCGGCTTGCGGTGAACGACGACGTCTACAACGCCTGGAAAGCCGACGCCCATCAGCGCATCGCCGATGTCGGAATGAGTTTCAGGTTCAGTGAATTCGAGGACACCGAGGCGCACGTGATCGGAGGCAAAGCCTACCGATTCGGCGACAACGAGGAAGCCGCGTTCCGCCGTTGGGAGAAGAGCGGCAAGAAAACGGTGGCGGAAATCATCGTGCGCGTCGAAACAGTCACGGCCGACGGCGACTGGATCCGTCGTTGGAACGTGCCGTTGTCGAGTTTCGAGCGCCTTGGATACGCTTCGTTTCCGCTTCCTTTGAAGGATCTCAACCGGCTCAAGGATCTGCCGACGAGCGTGTTCAAATGGATCAAGGAAGGCGTTGACGTGGAAAGCGGCGTGGAAGACGCCTACGTGACGGTTTCCGTTTCCGGCATGACCGCGGATGAAATGGCCGCGATCGACGACGTGCGTTGCACCGTTCTGGACGGCGTGGATTTGAAGCCGGAACGGGAAGAGGCCGCGCGAATTGAGGCGGAGCGCCGTGCTGAGGCCGCGCGGCGCGCAATCGCTGAACTTCCCGGTCAGATGGTTGACATCCCCGGCAAGTCTTACAAGATGTGCAAATACGAAGTCACGCAGGCGGTGTGGGAAGCGGTTATGGGAAACAATCCATCCAAGTTCAAAGGTGCGGATCGCCCGGTGGAACGAGTTTCCTGGAACGACTGTCAGGATTTTCTTGAAAAACTCAATGCGATTCCGGAGGTGAAAAAGACGGGATTGACGTATCGCCTTCCGACGGAAGAGGAATGGGAACGCGCCTGCCGAGCCGGAAGCGCCGGTGATTACTGCAAACTCGCCGACGGCTCCGAAATCACGAAAGAAACACTTGGAACGGTTGCATGGTACGATGACAATTCAAACGACGAAACACATCCCGTCGGGCAGAAGCAACCCAACGCATTCGGG
>JAZUJQ010000386.1:0-3189 GCA_045642845.1 Kiritimatiellia bacterium | reverse complement strand
CCTTTGCGCGAAGAACCAGGGGCTCATCGACGCTTTCGAGTACGACAAGTTCCGCAAACAGCTTGCGCGCATGGAGGCCGAACTCACGACCGACGGCGCCCGCGAGGAACTTGCGTTCGTGCTCAAGCGCATCGATGCCGTGGAATCCCTGCGCAAGTGGGTGTTCGACGACGTGCGCAAAAACGGCGAGGTCAAGCGAGGCTGGCGGAACCGTTACGACATCGTCGGCGTTTCCCTTTCTGCGCCCGAGCTGCGCCTGAGCAGCAACCAGCCCAACGTGCCGATCGACAAGCTCACCGTCGCCGACTGGAACGCGCTCTTCTCGCTTCTGCTCGAAGCCCGTCCCACGACCCGTCACGGTCTGGACTCGATCGAACGCGGAAACCAGCTGTTCAACGCGGCGGTGTTCTGCTATCTCCACGGACACGGCGACGAACGCGCACTCGAGCGTTCGAAGAAACTCGCGAAAGAGGCTTTCAAATACCGGTCCGCGCTCGAGAACGACGTGAAGAAATTCCTGCCCTTTTACGAAGACGACGCGCCTGCGGCGGAAGAAGCTTCCGACGCATCGGCCGCCGGCGGAGACGCTTTCTGGAACTGATTCATGAAAAACCGCGGGACAGCGCGCCGCTCCGGGCAGACGATGACCGAATACGTCATCGTGCTCGTCGCGTTCATCGGCGTGTTTTTCGCGGTTCACGCCCTCGTCGGCGCGATTCGCTCCAACGGCGACCGTTCCCTCGATCTGGTGGCGTCCGAATACCCTTGAACATCAATGCACGAAAGGCATAACATGAAAAACGGCAAACGTTCCGGCCAGGCCATGGTCGAATACATCATCATCGTCGTCGTCGTCGCCATCGCGGCTCTCGCCGTGTTCGGCATCTTCGGCAAGACGATCCGCGAGAAGACCTCCGGCGCCGTGTCTTCCCTCACGACGACCGAAAACGCGTCCGCAGCCCAGAGCGAGGCCGAAAAGGACTCGGCGGATGAATTCCGCAAGATGGGCGCCGACGGCATGGAGTAAAAGCGAGGCTCCGCTCATGGGCGGAACCGGACGTTTCCGCGACGCCGCCGCGCGGCGCCGCGGTCAGGCGATGGTGGAGTCCGTCATCGTCCTGCTCGTCCTCTGTCTGCTGCTTTTCGGTTTCCTTCAGGCCGCGATTTCCATGGGAGGGCGCGAAATCCTCCACCACGCCGCCGCGCGCGCCGGGTGCGCCCGTTCGGTCGGATTCAATTCGTGGATGGCCGAAAAATCCGCGCGCGTCGCCGCCATTCCCGTTTCGGGACGCTTTCTGGCCGAGGAAGTCGGCTGGTCGCCCGCCGACGGCGCGGTCGCCGATTTCGAGCTTTCCCGGATTCCTGAATATCTCGCTTCCGAGAACCACGCGCGCGCCGATTACGTGCTTGATTACGACGAGTGGGAGAAGGGAACTCTTTCGTTCGGCGACCGGTCGTCGGCGCTCGGCAACGGCGTGCTGCATTTCACCGCCGGACATCACGCGCCGCTCGTCATGCCGTTTTCTCCGATCGCGTTTCCGTGGGCGGAGCGCGACGGCGACGGAGTGCCGCGCATCGACATGTCGGCCGACGCGGTCGCCGTCGAACACAGCGGGTTCTATCTGAAATGAAACGCCGCACGACCGGACAGGTTCTTCCGTTGGTGGCGCTCACGCTGCTGGTGCTGTGTTTCGCCGCGCTGTGGCTCGCCGACGTGCACCGCATCGTGCGCACCAAGGATTCGTCGCAGAACGCCGGCGACGCCGCCGCGCTCGAAGCGGCGCGCTGGCAGGCGGTCGCGCTGAATCTCGCCGGCGACCTGAACCTCGCGCACGCGGCCGCCGTCGCGGAGTTCGAACGCGGCCGCGACCGCGGAGCGTTCGCGATCGCGGAGGACGCCATCACCAACGCGCAGGCGCGCCTCATGTTCGCCGGGCCGCTCACCGCGTTCGCCGCCGCGCAGCAGGCCGCGAAGCTCAACGGCGTGCCGGCGAACGACGATTTCACCGCCTTCGTGCGCGATTGCGTGAAGCGCATACGCAACGAGTATTCCGCGACGGTCGGCGGTTCCATGGCGATGCCCGAACCTTACGAAGGCGCGTGGGACGATTACGCCGCGATGCTTTCGCGGATCGCCTCGGGAGGCGTCGCCGCAGGTCCCGACAACGCCGTTTTCTACAACGATCCCGTCGGCTCGCACATCCTGCTCGACATCGATTTCTACGGCGCCGTGCTCGGCCGCGACTGGTGCTATTTCTACCGCTCCGCGCCGGGACTGCTCGAAAACTACTCCGGACCTTCGTGGTGGCCCGCGCTGCCGGACCCCGACGAACGTCCGCCGGTCGAGTCCGAATTTTTTCCGCTCGGTCTGCGTCCGCGGCAACGCGCGCTTTCGACGGCGGAACGGGAGCTTCTGGAAGAGAGTTTTCTCGAGGAGTCGGCGCCGACCGGCTGGACGCCGCGGATTTATTACGACTACGACGAATCCGATTGGGGCGCGTGGGAGGTCATGACCGATCCTTCTTTCCCGATCGACGGCGAGCTCCGGCGCGAATACGATTATCTCGGCGCGGATTCCGTGATGCGCGTCGAAACTTCCATTTCGCGGCTCACTTCGCCCGAACGCGCGGACGACGTGATTTCCTGGGTCGGCGCGGCCAAACCGTTCGGTTCGCTGCCCGACCGCACCGGGTACGACGCGCGTCCGTGCGCAGTCGGGCTCGCGCTGCCCGTTTTCACCGACGTGCGTCTGATTCCTCTCGACGCGGCGTCGGGCGGCGGAGGCGGCACGTTCAACATCAAGTGGCGCAAACATTGCGCCGAACATCTTCCGAAGTATCTCGCGTCCGGGTCGACGCAGGAAGGGTGCCGCTATTGCAAGGCGTTGCGCCGTTTCGAGCCGAAGGAATTCCGCAGCGAGGGGGTGCGCTGGCTCTCCACGAATTCCTGGAAATGCACCATCGCTCCGCCGGGCGGAGGGCCCGGCGGCGGAAGTCGCCATGCCCATTGACCTCCCGCGTCTGCCGGTCGCCGATGCGCTGCCCGCCCTGCGCACGGCGCTCGCGGAGCGCCGTGGCGCGGTCCTCACCGCGCCGCCGGGTTCAGGCAAAACCACTCTCGTGCCGCTTGCGCTGCTCGACGAACCGTGGCTCGCCGGCAGGGAAATCCTGCTGCTCGAACCTAGACGCG
>JAZUJQ010000385.1:0-6475 GCA_045642845.1 Kiritimatiellia bacterium | reverse complement strand
CCCTGTGCCCGCAGGCAACGAAACCTTCAACGGCGACCTGCTGCGTCCGCAGCTCGAGGCGATCGAGAAGGAAGGCGGCCTCAAGGCCGGCAAAATATGGGAGATGGGCCGCGCGCCGGGTGAAACGAACAACGAACTTTCGATGACCGTGCTGGGTCTGGCCTGCTCGCTCTTCTCGAACGGCGTGGCCGCGCTCCACGGCGTCGTCGAGCGCGACATGTGGCACCACCTCTGGAAGGACTTCCCCAAGGACGAAGTGCCTATCGGCCACGTCACCAACGGCATCCACGTGCCGACCTGGCTGTCCTCCGAAAACGCGGCGCTCTACACTTCGGTGCTCGGACCGAACTGGGAGAAGGCGCCGCTTTCCGAAAAGCAGGCCGCCAAGCTCGACCACGTCACCGACGAAGAATTCTGGCGCATACACGAAACTGCCCGCGCGCATCTCGTGCGCTCCGCCCGCGAGGTGCTCGAACGTTCCGCCCGCCGCCGCAACGCATCTCCGGAGGAGCTCGAAGACTGCCGCAACGTGCTCGACAAGGACGCGCTCACGATCGGTTTCGCCCGTCGTTTCGCGACCTACAAGCGCGCCACGCTGCTGCTCGCGGACACCGCGCGCCTCAAGCGCATCCTGCTCAACCCCGCGCGCCCGGTGCAGATCGTCTTCGCCGGCAAGGCCCACCCCGCCGACAACGAGGGCAAGGAGCTCATCCGCCGCCTCGTCGAATTCTCGCGCGACCCCGAGCTCAAGGGCCGCATCGTGTTTCTCGAGAACTACAACATGCACATCGCGCGCCGCATGGTGCGCGGCGTCGACGTGTGGCTCAACACCCCGCGCCGCCCGATGGAAGCGTCCGGCACGTCCGGCATGAAGGCCTGCGTCAACGGCGCCATCCACGTCTCCACGCTCGACGGCTGGTGGCCCGAAGGCTACACGAAGGAATGCGGCTGGGCGATCGGCAACGGCGAGGAATTCGCCGACTGGCGCCGTCAGGACGATTCCGACGCCCAGGCGCTCTACAACATCCTCGAATCCGAAATCATCCCGACGTTCTACGACCGCCCGCGCGGCGAACTTCCCGTCAAGTGGATCGCGATGATGAAGGCCTCCGCGAAGAGCGCTCTGGCCAAGTTCTCCTCCACCCGCATGGTGGACGATTACTTCCGCGGCTCCTACGCCCCGGCGCTCGAAAACTACGCGACGCTCTCCGCCGATTCGTTCGCGCCGCTCAGGAAAGACGTCGCGAGCCGCAACGAGCTGTTGACGAAATGGGGCGGCGTCAAGGTCCTCTCGACGTCGGTCGACGGCGATCTCGTGCACAACGTCGGGGGCGACACGTTCACCGTCACCTCCCGCGTGCAGCTCGCCGGCGTTTCGCCGGACGACGTGCGCGTCGAGCTCTACATCGGCCAGACCGATCTGCAGGGTCAGGTGCGCGACGGATCCGCGCTCGAAATGTCGCCGGTCGGCGGCGTGTCGAAGGACGGCGAAGCGGTCTACGCGATCGAGGTTCCGTGCAAACGCACCGGCTCGTTCGCGTTCGCCTCGCGCATCGTGCCGCGCGACAACTCGTGGCGCACGCTCATGCCCGGCCGGATGGTCTGGGCGTGACGCGGAACGAAACAGCGACAGGGACATACGCAATGAAAAACGGCAATCCACGCATTCTCATCGTCACCCCGGAGATCACGTATCTCCCGGCCGGCATGGGCAACCTCGCCAACAAAATGGCCGCCAAAGCCGGCGGCCTTGCGGATGTTTCCGCGTCGCTTGTTTCCGCGCTCTTCGAACTTGGGGCCGACGTCCACGTCGCGCTCCCCTACTACCGCAAGATGTTCCACCTCGACGTGGGCAACCTCATCGAGCGCGAACTGCTGATGTACAAATCCGTCCTGCCGGAGAACCGCATACATCTGGCTCACGACAGGCTGTTCTACTACCGCGACCGCGTCTATTCCGGTCTCGAGGACATGAACCCGAAAATCGCGCTGGCCTTCCAGCGCGAAATCATCAACAACATCATCCCGGTGGTCCAGCCCGACCTCATCCACTGCAACGACTGGATGACGGGCCTCGTCCCCGCCGCCGCCCGCGCGCTCGGCATCCGTTCGCTCTTCACGGTGCACAACATCCACACGCACCGCGTCACGCTCGAACGGATCGAGGACTTCGGCATCGACGACGCCGAGTTCTGGAACGAACTCTACTACGCCTACCCGCCCAGCAACTACTGGGACGCCCGCGGCAACCACATTCCGGTGGACATGCTCGCGTCCGGCATTTTCGCCGCGCACCACATCAACACCGTCTCTCCGGAATTCCTCAACGAGGTCGTCGGCGGACGCCACGACTGGGTGCCCGGTTCGATCCGCTGGGAAATGAAGCAGAAGTTCGACGCCGGCTGCGCCGAGGGCATTCTCAACGCGCCCGACGCGAACTATTCGCCGGAAACCGATTCGCTCATCCCGGTCAAGTACAACGCCGACACCCACGTCTCCGGCAAACTCGCCGCCAAACGCAAACTGCAGGAGGAGCTCGGGCTCGAGCAGGACGACGACGCCGTCGTCTTTTTCTGGCCGTCCCGCCTCGACCCGGTGCAGAAGGGCTGCGCGCTGCTCTCCGACATCCTCTACAACGTCGTCAACCGCTACTGGGACCGCAAGCTCCAGATCGCCATCGTCGCGAACGGCGCTTACCAGGACGTCTTCCGCAACATCGTTTCGTTCCACAATTTCCCGCAGCGCGTCGCGGTCGCCGATTTCAGCGAATCGTTCTCCCGCCTCGGCTACGCCGGATCGGATTTCGTGTTCATGCCGTCGCTGTTCGAGCCGTGCGGCCTCCCGCAGATGGTCGGCGCGCTCTCCGCCACGCTCCCGATCGCACGCAACACCGGCGGACTGCACGACACCGTCGAAACGATCGACGTCTCGAAAAACACCGGCAACGGCGTGCTGTTCAACGATTACGACTCAAACGCCCTCTCCTGGGCGATCGACCGCGCCATGGATTTCAGCGCGTTGCCCGCCGATGTCCGCGAGGCCCAGGTCGCGCGCGTCATGCGCGAGTCCGCCGCACGCTTCAACCACAAGGTCTGCGCCGAAGCGTACATCCGCATCTACGAGAAGATGCTCAACCGCCCGCTCGTCGCGCGCTGATCCCGCGGATCGCCGGCGCGCCGTGTTGAAAAACTCCGACGGCTGGCAAAAAGGCTCCGCTACCGCTGCGCCGCGCTTCGCGGCGTTCAGCCGCAGACTTTCGGCGCGATGGAAATCGGGTCGACTGCGGTCGAATGCAATCGATCGCGGTCGATAAATTCCGTCATTCCGTTCAACTCCGAGTTCCGTGCGCGCCGAATCGGTGGATCGAAGTACAAACCACTCGGAGGAGCGGGAGCGCCACGGATCGGAGTTCCTTTTCAAACGCCGCAAAGGCGCGGTTTGCAAATGCGCCGACCCGACTCCGCAAATGTCCCCGCGGCGTTGACATTTCGCCATGCCGACACGGGTAGCATTTCCGGTCGCGAACGAAAACGGACGAGCCGCCTCGCGCGCAAACCGTCCGGACCGCCGTTCGTCAGGCCGCGCCTTTCTTCAACCCAGAACAACAAAACGCCATGTCCGGACAGACCATAGAATTCACTTGCACGAAATGCGGAAACACTCTTTCAGCGGAAGCCATGTACGCCGGATGCAAATGCGAATGCCCGAATTGCGGCGAACGCTGCACCGTGCCCTACACGCGGCAAACGGCCCGTTTCAAAACCAATGAAACGCGGGAAAACGGCGCGGACTTCGATTACGGCAACTTCGCGTGGCGCCGTTTCATGGCCCGTTTCGTGGACGGTGTCCTCGGTAGTTTACTGGTATTTCTGCTGGTTTTCGTGTGCGTGGCCGCCGACATCGGCACGTCTTTCATCGAATGGCTTTGGGCGCCGGAACACAAGATCGCGGCCCAGGTGCTTGAAACTCTGTTCGTGTTCTTTTCCGGCTCTTTGGTTTATTCGATGTTCGGAAACACGCTCGGAAAGAAACTTTTCGGAATCCGCGTGTGCGATGAAAACGGGAACCGTTTGAGCGGACTCGGATACTTCATCAGAGACATCAGAGTTTTGGTGTCCGCTTACTGGTTCAACGTCCCTGTTCTGAAATTGATTGCGATGGTGATGCAGTACAGACTGGTCAAAAACGGAGCTTCAGCTTCGCACGACAGAGACGAAGCGTATCAGGCGAGACCGACGCGCGGCAAACGTTCCGGCGATGTGCCGATATTCATCGTCGCGGTAATTATCAGGATTTCCTTGAACATCCTCGCGCTGGAATGAACCAAGCGTGAACGCGCGCCGGCTCACTCGCCCAGAACTAGCAGGCGCGTGCGGTTCTGTCCGAACGAGTCGTCGCTCATGAGAAGCTTGGGATAGCGTCTGCTTACGGCTCCGAAAAGGTCGGCGCGGTTTTCATCGTCGAGCGGATCGGTGGACGGGCACGACACCGCGAAATCGTATTCCGTGACGGCGGCGATTTTCGCCGGTCCGTACGTTATCTCGGTCTTGAGCGTCTCGACGTTGTGCACGCGGAATTTTTCGGCCTCTTCGCGGCTCAGTCCGGGGAAAACCGAAAACGGTCCCATCTCGAGCCCCTGCGGAACGGGGCGATCGGCCTCCACGGCGATGTACGCGTCCTGCGTGAAAACCGGCTCGCCCGGTTCCGTGCGCTCGCGGATGAACCTGCCGACCTCGCGGAGTTTGAACAGCGCCGGCTTCGAGTCCGTTTCGAACCAGAACAGATGCTGTTCGCCGCCGACCCACTGCATGCAACGCGGCGACGCGGCCGCGAAGACGCACGCCGCCACGAGCGCGGCGGCGAGTCTGCCCGGGGTGTTCAGCACGCGTGTCAGCACGACCGCGACAGCGATCGCCGCGAGCGGCATGGCCGGAGTGTTGTAATCGTTGTAAGGGAACGGCACGAGCGCATGCAGCAGCGTGACGGCCGCGAACGCCGCGAACACGGCGGCTGTCAGCCCGCGCTTTCCGTCCGCCGCGGCGCCGCGCAGACCGCAGCCGACGGCGAACGCGCCGCCAGCGACGAGAGGCGCGTATCCCTGCGCGAGAAGCGAGAAAAATCCGGCGCGAAGCACGAGCCATTGCGCGAACGGCGCCGCCGCGCGCGCCGTATGGTAGCGCTGCGCGAAAAAGAAACCTTCGTCCGCGCCGACGATCGCCGGCAGGAAAATCAGGGCGAGCGCGACGGCGCATCCGGAGGCGAAATGCACGTACGAGAATTTCCCGTTGCGCGGCTCCGCCGCGCGCGAGTCCAGAATCAGGTGAATCCAGATCGGCACGGCCGCCGCGCCGAGCGAAAGCCTGGCGCCCGCGGCGACGGCGAAAAACACGCCGGAAAAAAACGGATGCGGCTTGCGGCAGGCGAGGCACAGCACGCCGAGCGAAAGCCCGAGCGCGCCGAGCGCGTAGGTTTTGGGAATCGCCGTGAAGTAAGACCAGTCCGGAGAAAGCGCCAGCAGCGAAACGCAGACCGCAAACGCGCGCGGTCCGAGCGCCTGATCGCCGGAGGAATCGTCGCCGCGCGACAGCGCGCGGACGGAGCACCAGACGCACGCAAGCGACGCGAACGAAAGAATCGCCGTGAAAATGCGGCCGCCCAGCACTCCGAACGGGGCCCACAACGGCGCGAAAATCCCGTAGAACGCCGGCAAGGCCGGACCTTGCGTGAAAAACGCATCGCGGTAAGGCAGAATTCCGGCGCGCCAGTTTTTCGCCGCCAGAAGCAGCCAGCCCTCGTCCTGGTTGAGCGGACCGAAGACGACGTTGACAGCGGTCAGCGCAAGCGCGGCAGCCGCCGCGCAGACCGCGACGACCGCGAACGCACGCCGGCGCGGGTCCGCGCCGCTCATCGGTCGCCGCCTCCGGCGTACTTCATGAACGGCTCAAGAACGGTCAGATCGCGGCGCTTGACCAGGGAAACGAATTCATCCCCCCGCCCGCAGCGCAACAACAGGAACGCATACGACGTGAGCTGCGGAGTGGAATCGGAAACCGTCGAGAACTCGGCGAGAGTCTTGACCATTTCGTCGGGCTTCATTTCCGAAAGCGGCACGGAACGGTTGAGCAGCCATTGTTCGTTGACCTTCACGTTGCAGATGAGCTTCTGCCCCATGTAACCGGTCGGCTTGATGCGGTACACCGTGCCTGAAACCGGAAGGTCGTACTCGCCGGGATGATCGACGAGTTTGCCGCCGACGAGGTCCTCCCAGGGAAGCGCCTCGTTGAACAGCGAATAAAGCGCCTTGAACTTCGCGATGTTGGAAGGGGCCTGATCCGCCGCCTTTCTGATCGCGAAGAGCGCGTGTTTCTTCGTCTCGACGAACGTCTGCGAGCGCAACGTGCCGTACAGATCCTCGATCACGTCCGCGAACACGCGGTCATCCGGCGACATCGGCGGCGGGGGCGGAGGTTCGTCC
>JAZUJQ010000384.1:0-9276 GCA_045642845.1 Kiritimatiellia bacterium | reverse complement strand
CCTTCGATGTTGTAGTTGACCGCGTAGGCGACCTCGCCGGCGGTGATTCCGCGCGTGAAGTTCCAGATCAAGCGGTTGTAATACGGAGGCAGCGTCACGGACGGCGCGCTCTCGCCGGTTCGCCCCACGAGAAGTTGGGGTTGCGCAGAAGCCGGTACCAGCCCTTCAGGGCGGACAGATAGTGGCCGTAGGCGTCGCCGTGGCCCTGCGGATACATGGTCGCGGCCTGTTCCTCGCCGAGCGAAACGGCCTCGGTGCCTTCGATGTTGTAGTTGACCGCGTAGGCGACCTCGCCGGCGGTGATTCCGCGCGTGAAGTTCCAGATCAAGCGGTTGTAATACGGAGGCAGCGTCACGGACGGCGCGCTCTCGCCGGTGCGCCCGCGCAGGAGCGCGAGCTCTTCGTCGAGCAGAGAACCGACCTGGTTGTCGAAGCAGAAGAGACCCGACGACGCGCCGGCGAAATCGACGTACGGTTCGTCGTCGAGCTGCGCGAGGTTGGAGCCGAAACCGATCGTCGGATTCTTGGCGTCGGAATACGCTTCGTCGCCGAGGACGGTGTAAAGGTCGCCGAGGCGTTCAACGGCCAGCAGCAGCTGTTTGTTGGC
This sequence comes from Kiritimatiellia bacterium, assembly GCA_045642845.1. Lineage (GTDB taxonomy): Bacteria > Verrucomicrobiota > Kiritimatiellia > RFP12 > UBA3636 > JAZUJQ01. Next base: position 8,669 of record JAZUJQ010000384.1, on the reverse strand, counting down.
GCCCGCGTCGTCGAGGCCGAGCATGAGCGACATCGATTCCGCTTTGTTCAGAATCGTCTCGTACAGCTGGATGAGGCCGACGTCGGTGATGTTGTCCTGATTGAGCGCCACGTCGCCCTGGAACGGAGGTCCGGCCAGCTGGATCATGGACGTCGCCGTCTCGGCCTTGTTGTCGTACAGATCCGTCATCCGCGGCGTGAACGGCGTGATGTTGTTGAGCACGCGCTGCACCCAGCCCTCGGCGAGCGCGGGCGGCGCGCACCAGTCGCTCCACGCGAAGCCCATCGACTTGAACGCGGGCGAATTCGTCGTGGCGGCGCGGTAACGGCAGATCCAGTACTTGTTCACCATGTTGGCGAGGGTGTCGCCCTGTCCGCCGATCACGAAACGGTTGACTCCGACGCCCGCGGACGGATCCGCCGAAACGTCGGCGCGCATCGAATAGACCTGGGTGTCGTCGTACTCGTCCGGAATCGAGCCGTTGGCGTTCGGAGAGGCGGAGCGCCAGTCGAACGTGAAATCCTCCGGCCTGCCGCCGAATGATTCGGCGTAAAGGACCGAAAGCTGCTGCGAAAGCAGGTTTTCGGCGTCTTCGCGGGTCAGAACGCGCCCCGTGTAATACCGCGGCTCGACACGCAGAACGCGCATGGTGATCGGATCGCCTTCCGCGACGCCGTCGAGCATGTTCGTCTCGACGCCGGAAACCGACATGAACTTCTCCGCGTCGTTTTCTATCAGGACGACGTAGTTCGTCCCGCCCATCGCGGTGAGAGCGTAGTGGTCCGCGGGACGGTAGACCGTGGAAATTTCGGTGCCGTCGCGGAAAACCGCGTTCGGCAGGACCGGGTCGCGCGCGATCGATCCGCACAGGTCGAGCCAACGGCCGTAGGCGGCGGGCTGGCTGTTCCGCATTCCGGGATCGACGATGTTTTCGAGGGCCTTGCGTTCGGAATCGCAGAGCACGTCCGGATACAGGACGTTCACGCCCGCGGCGCTCGTTTCGCGCCGGCCCATGACGCAGAATTTGCCGTTCGTCGCGTCGACGTAGACGCGCGAGGAAATCACCGGAGGCAGTTTCGTGAAATAGTATTTTCCGCCGCGGTACGAAAGGCCGCCGTCCTTGTCGACCGAAAGGCCGAGCAGAGCGAGGTCGTTGTAATCGAAATCGAGGCTCTGGATCACGGTGGGATCCGTCAGCAGAACGGTCTCTTCGGCCTCTTCCGGATCGGGATACACGACGGCCACGGACTTTGCGTCCCACACCTCGGGAAGCCCGTTCTCGGCGACGGTCAGCGTCTGGCCGATCTTCATCGTCGGCACGTTTTCGGGCCAGCGGACGTCCCAGGTCCATGCGGCGGGCGCGCGTTTGTTCGGATCGGTGTCGGATCCGGTTGGATTGTCGATCATCGACAGCCAGGGCAACGGCGTTCCGACGGCGGGCTGCAACCCCGCTTCGTACTGCGGGAACCAGAACCCGTCCTGCATCCGGTAGAACATGTGGATCGGGAGTTTTCCGGCGGCGCGGGCCCAAAGCTGGCCCTTGCGGTCGCGGTACGCTGGGCCGACCGCGCCTTCACCGATGTCCCAGTAGTCTTCGGCCAGCCACGGATCGTCGAACATGTCGATTGGGTGCGGCCCCGGAAGCGCGAGACCGGCCTCGCAGACGTCGGAGAGCGCCGTCCAGGTTTCGTTCGTGAGCAGCACGTGGTAGAACTGCAGCTTCGGCTTTCCGTCGCGCATGTAGGTGACGAAAACGCCGGGCGGCGGTGTGTCGGCCGTGTTCAGGTCGGAACGCAGCGCCCATGCGACGTATCCGCCCGAACCTTCCTTGACGAACGCGTGTTCTTCGTTCGGATTGTACCCCGGGCCCGAGGCGTCGTTCTGGTAGTAGACCTTCGGCTCCGAATCGGACTCGATCACGCACGAATCGAGAGATGGCGCGCCCGGCAGAACGCTGCTCACGTTGATCGCGATGCACTGCGTTTTGCCGATGCGTTCCTCGAAAGTCCGCAGGTCGCCGCCGACCGACTGGAATTCGGACGTAAGGTCCTCCTGCGGACGGAAAGAGCAGTAGCACGTGATTCCGGCTTCCGTTCCGGTGTGGGTCCTGAGACCTTCCTCGTAGATCGATTCCGCGGGAATGGCACGTGAGAAAAACAGGATTTCCGCGATTTCGCGTCCCACCGCAGTGGGCGGGAAATCCGCGTTTTCCGGGGCGAACCATTCCACCGAACCGGCGTAGTTGCCGCGGATGTAGTCGCCGATTTCATCGGGTTCGATTCCGGGGCCTTCCGCCACGGGGACGCCGTTGAAATAAAGTACCGACAGAGACCCGTTGAACGTGAGCGCGACATGCGTCCATGCATTGGCCGGAGGAAGCGAAACCATTGGCGCGGAAAGAATCACGGAGCCGTTGCTTCTGACCACCAGTTCGCCGCCATCCTCGATCGCGATCGAAACCTTCGGAGTGCCGAAGGCGTAGGACGGACCGTGACCGAGCGAAAGCAGCGCGGACGGCGCCTGCGGCTGCGAAAGATCCTCCGTGCCGTCGACGTAGTGCTTGGGTCTCGTCCAGAACATGATCGTGCCGGCGCGCGACGGGAAAAACCGACGGTCTGGCAGCGACAGAACGGCGTCATCGCCGTCGAAATAAGCGGATGCGTTGTGGGCGTACCGCATCTTGTTGGCGCTGCCTTTCTGGGACGCGATCACGATCTGCGGCGCGGCTTCGGGGTCGGGCCACACCGGCCGGAACACCTGGGGCAGCGTCGGAACCGTGATCGGCTTGGGCATGTCCTCTTCCTGTTTGACCGCGTACCACCACACCTCGAGATTCTTCTCGCCCGTCGCGATCGGATAAAGCGCCGACGGCACGGAGTTCGTCGAGCCGGTTGAAGTGTCGGACGCATTCGTCGTGGAACTGGCGTCATGATAGAGATTCGTGGCGTACTGCGTGCCGGAAACGGCCTTGTAAAGGTAGCACGGAACGCTGCCGTCGGCCATGAAACACCGGCCGGGAACGACGCCCGAACGGGAGCCGCTTCTGAGCGCGACTTCCTGCCCGACGTCGATGCGCGTCGGTTTCAGCGTGAAGTAATCCTTGTCGGAACGCAGGATGGAGTGGATCGGCAGGAACCAGATGTTGTCGTTCGCGGTGAGACGCAGGAGCGACCAGCCCTCGCCGGTCGTTTCGAAGGTGTTGTCGTCGTTGACGCCGATGGCGTGGCCTTCCGGCTCCTGGTACTTTTCGAGCACCGCCGCGTAGTCGTTCGGAATGACGATCGGAGCGCCGTAGTCCGCGACGCCGTTCTCGTCCTTGGCGTCGCCGCGCACGAAAACGAAGTCGGATTCGGGCCAGTCGCTGTCGTACTGATCGAGTTCGAACGGCCACCGCACGCCCATCGGGTCGGTTTCCATCCAGTAGATTTCGGCGTTCCAGCGGTTGCCTTCCGTGGGACGTATCGGGAACACCGCGCCGTTTTTGGGGCTGTACGAAAACTTGCCGGAGTGCTGGTAGAGGAAGTCGCCGCGCACGTCGCGCGAATCGCCGATGCCGGCCGTCACGTTCGCCGCGAGACCCTCTCCCGAATAGCCGGTGCCGCTGGGCGCGAGCGCTTGTCCGATGGTGCCCTTGAGCGGAATCACCTCGGGCCGGCAGACTTCAACCGCCTGCACGGAAAGCAGGTTGTCGAAATTGCCTGTTTCGTAGTAGGCCATGATGACCATGCCGGAGAGCTCGCCGGCGGCGTAGAGCGTCTGCGACGTCGGATCGATGTAAAGACCGGAAACAACTTTGTTCGAGACGACGGTCGTCACGTCGCCCATCACCTTGGTTTCGATGCCGTATTTGAGCGTGAGAATATCCGGGTCGCCGTAGAACTTGACGAATTTCCCCGCAAGCGAAACCGGCGGCGCGTTGTACGGCGAATCGGTCCAGAAAATACGGCGCGGACGCCCGGCGCAGCTCTGGCCGACGACGTACGACATGTCGTTGGTCGCGCCGCTCTTCGTCACCCAGCGGAACCGCTGCGTGCCGCCGCGGACGACGTAAACGCACGGATCGGTCGGATCCGGATTGAAAAGGAATCCGTTGACCGACGGATCCTCCCGTTCTTCCTGGTCGAGGTAGCAGGCGTATGTGGCGTTCCAATCCACGTCCGCCGGGGCGTCAAGCCGGTCCGCCAGCCAGTATTCGGGTTTGGAGCGTTCCCAGGAAAAGCCCGCCTCGGCGGAGAGCAGCCGGTACTGTCCGAGCGTCACCGCGGTTTGCTCGGAAATCGCGTCGGTCGTCGTGTAGCCGGCGGTGGCGACGAACGCGTCGTTGCGCTCGAGCCAGCCGTCGGAAAAATCCGGGTTGAGAAAATCGACCCTGATCTTCGCTGGCTTCGGATTGCCCAGAGTGTACGTGTTCCCGGCCCGGGCCGCCGCGCAAAGCGCGACTCCGAGCAGAACACTCAACGTTCGAAGTCGATTCATGGATCGGCGCCTCAAAGCTTGATGATGAAGCAAAGGGTGTAGAAGGGAGGCATGTTGTTGTGCGGCTGGCCGCCGCCCGCCTCGGTCGTGCTGCAATTGTTCGAGTTCTTCGAGTACTTGGGCCACGTCGTGTAGAAGTAATTGTCATCGTCCCAGCCGGCGTCGAGGTCGGCGCCGTAAAACGTCATTCCGTGCGAGTGCTTGGGCATTTCCTTCTCGGTGAGCGCGTGACGCACTTCGCCGCCGGAATTGCGTTCGGCCAGAGCGATGCCCGCGGCGGAGTACTGATCGGACAGAGACCTGTTCCCCGGAGTCCCGGCGCCGAGGATGAAGCGGCCGCGCAGATCGGGACGGCCGCTGTTGCCGTCGCAAAGCGCCCAACCGGCGGGAATGTCGGCGGCCGAACCGCTCCACATGACGATGACGCCCTTCGGAATCGCGGCGTTGACTCCGCCGATCGTGAACGGCGTTCCGGCGGCCAGCGCGAGACCGACGTCCTCGTCGGACAGCGAAAGCGAACCGTTGACCGTCGTGTCGCCGGTGATGACGGCGCCGTCCTCGACCGTGAGCGAACGGACGACCGCGCGCGACTGGATCGTGACGCCGGATTCGACGTTCACGGCGCCGGTCAGCGTCGTGACGCCCGAAACCGTGAAATCTCCGTCCGCTTTGGCGACGTTCTGGGCGAAGGACGCCACCGGAACCGGAAGAATTTTCTGACGGGGGCGGATTTCGCCGGACGAGCCGCTCACGGTGAGGCCTATGTAGAGAGTGCCGTTCGCGTTGTCGGCGAGGACGTCATCAAGATGCGTCTCCGGCGCGGTGCTTCCGGCGCCGTCGGAAAGCTCCACGTTGAAAATGCCCTCCTCGTCGAGCAGCACCGCGATTTCGTTGGACCAAAGGACTTCGTCGCCGGTCGGCGTTTTGTAGAGCTTGAACGTGATGGTCTGGTTCCGGTCGGTGAGAACGTTGCCGTTGGCGTCGCGGAGGCAGCCCTGGTAGGAGAACGAGGTGGCCGCAGTCGCGGCGGCGGCGAAGAATGCGAGAATCGAAGCGAGAATCGAGGTTTTCATGGTGTTTTGAGAATGCGTTGTTTTTTTTGAAATGGTTTGCGTTGAGCCGGATGCGGCGCGGAATCACCGTTCAAGGGTGGCCGGAGAAATCCGTTGCATGACGAAGGGTCCCGAAGCCCGCAGCGTGATGTCGTGGCGGAGTCCGTCGAATTCCCAGACGAGGTCGCCGCGGACCGTCTCCTCGGGACTCCATGCGGTGCCCGTCACGGGATTCCACGTGAACGTCACGCGGTTGGTGATCGAAAAAAGTTCCGGCTTCACGCTCGACATGTAGTTCGCGAGATCGTCGCCCGACGGAGCGGCGGCTTCGAAATCGTAACCGAGCCCGTCGTGCTGCGGATGCAGCGCATGGCGCATCGGATTGACGCGCGAATGCCCCCCGACGAGGAACGGGAACGTCGCCGTGCCGCCGAAAAGCGCGTCGGGCACGCTTTCGATGACGGGATTGTCGACCGGCAGAAACGCGGAGGAAATGCGGCCGACGTCGGTGAGCTCGGGGAATTCGTCGACCGTGCCCGCGTAAACGTGCAGCTTGCCGTCGGCGTCGCGCCCGTGGCGTATGCGCTGCAGCAGCACCATGCTTCCGTCGCGGTCCACGTACATCGGGATGCGGACCTTCATCTTCCCGCCGGATGCGATTTCCTCCTTCGGAATGTCCGGATGGTCCTTCGGATCGACGGCCCCGGGGTCTTCTTCTTCATCGGGCTTCTTGTTCGAACCGTCGATGGGACCATCGTCCTTGATTTTCGTCGACCGGTCCACGCCCACGAACGTGACGTGCCCGAGTTCCGCCGTGGCGATCCAGATCCCTTTGGGCCATGCGTATTCGGCGGAAGCGCCGCCGTCGCCCGTCGCTTCGAGCGGAACGGTCGCGATCATGCGGCTTCCGCCGTCTTCGTCGCGGACGTTGAGCAGCGCGCCGTAATGCGTGCCGGCGGCGCCGGCGAGCGCGGTGCGGTCGAGCGCCAGCTCGAAGCGGAGCGTTTCCCCGGCTTCAAGACGCTTCGTGAACGGCGTCGTTTCGGTGAACTGACGCCACGGCCCGTTCGTGACGGAACTCTCAGAATCGCGGCAGTAAAGCCCCGTCGGCACCGGAGGAATGTCAAGAACGTTCGGCGCGGCGCCCATCGTCAGCTCAATCCCGACGGTGCGGGCGGTGGCGCCGTCGTTGCGGACCGAAACCGCGGCATACGAGGAGTTCGTGCCGAAGTTGACGCCGCTCGCGGGCGTCACGTAGAGCACGCCGCTCCAGTCGCTGACGGAACGCGAATCCATCACCAGCACGTCGCCGTGGACGAACGTTTCCGACTGGAACACCGGACCGAGCGTGGGATCCGCGGGATCGGACCCGTAGTAGCGGCGGAACGTGGCGTTGCCGACGTCGAGTCCCGAAAAGTAATCGGATAGCGTCGCGGGCGCGTACGTCGAAACGCCGACGAGGTTCATGGACTCGCTCGACGAGCTGCGGTGCCACGTGAACCGCGGCGCCTGAGGAACGCCGTAAAGCGTGCCGGTCCAGTCGTTCGTGGCGAAACAGACGTACACCTCGCCGGCCGGCACCCCGAAGAGCGTCGTCACGCCGGGATTGCCGCGCCGCCACACCCTGTAGCCGATCGGGGACGTGCCTTCGGTCGATTCGACGCCGGAATACTGCTTCGTGTTCCGGAACGCGGCCGGATCGTACGCCGCCACCCATTCGACGGGCCAATCGGCGAACACTTCGGAAGCGGAATTAGTCGGCGACACCGTGAGATACAGGGCGTTCCATCCGCTCACGAGCGAAACGCCCTGACTGGAAAACACTTCGGCGTCAGCACAGACCGCGAACGCGGCCGCGCAGGCAAAAGCCGTCAATTTCATCGATTTCATATCTGAATCGCGTTTTAATGCAACCATCGCCCGCAGATGCACGCGGACGGGCCGGAGAACCCCGGCGCAGACGGATGCTAGCAAAAAAGTCAACCGATTTGGCAAGACCCGGACGAATGCCGCCGGATCCGTCGCCGCACGCCTCCCGCGACGCCTCCGCCGTCGCGGAGCGGCGCGTTCTGCTACAATTGCCGTCATGAATAAAACACTTGCGCTCGCCTGCGTCGCGGCCATGCTGCAGACCGGGTGCGTTTCAAATCTGGAGAGCGTCCGCGACGATCTCGCCGCGAAAGCGGATTCGGATTCGTTCTACTTCGCCTGGACTTACGTCTGGATGACGCCGTGGCCGGGCAACGGGGACGTGCGCCACATCGTCGAGCGCGACGGGAAGCCGCTGCCGAAGCCGACGGACGAGGTCGAGCTTGAAAATGCGATCGCCGAAAAAATCGGCGCCGCGCCGAAACTCCACTACTCCGATCTCGCGGGCGTCGCCGGCACATGGCATTCGGACCGATACTACGAGGTGAACCGCGCGGCCTTCGCCGCCGCCATCCGCAAGGCGTGGAAGGACCACCGCGGAGTCTGCGTCTTCAGCTGGCACATGGACCATCCGTGCACGACGAACGGCTTCAGCAAGTGCTCGTACCGCTACAAATGCGCCGAACACAAAAACGTCGTGAAGGCGATTCTCCGCGACGAGCGGTGGCCGTGCGGCCGCGGGCAGATGCAGGGAGCGGCGGTGCGCGAACCGTTCGACTCGCCGCGCGCCTGGTTCATGAAGGAACTCGCCGACGTCGCCGCGTTCTTCAACACGCTGACGGACGAGAACGGCGGAAAAATCCCGGTCATCCTGCGTTACGGCCACGAAATGGACGGCAACTGGTTCTGGTGGGGCGACGGTTGGTGCACGCCGGACGAGTTCGCCGAAATCAGCAGGCTCGAAGCCGACACGCTGCGACGGCTGTGCGGCGACGACCGGATACTCTTCGCCTACACGCCCGACAGATGCTGGCGCGAACTGGGCGCGGAGGGCGACGGAAAAAACAACTTCCTGTCGTGGTATCCGGGAGACGATTACGTCGACATCGTCGGCTTCGACGATTACTCGATCGGCAAAGGCGACACCGATGCGCAGGCCGGGGAGAATTTCAACGATACGCTCCGCAAACTGCGGCTGGTGTCGGATTACGCGACGGCCCACGGCAAAATCGCGGCCCTGACCGAGTGCGGCTGCGACGGCGCGCGCGACGA
>JAZUJQ010000383.1:0-10907 GCA_045642845.1 Kiritimatiellia bacterium | reverse complement strand
GCCCATCATGGCGAAGATCCGCGAACTTTCCGGCAAGGCGTCGTTCGACACGCCGGACGAAGTGCGCTCCTCGCGCGTCGTGGCCGACCACATGCGCACCGCCACGTTCATTCTGGGCGATCAGAAGGGCGGGGTGACGCCCGGAAACATCGGCGCCAACTACGTGCTGCGCCGCCTCATCCGCAGCGCCGTGCGCCACGCGCGCAAGCTCGGCATCGGCGCCGGGTTCACCGAGAAGATGGCCGCCGTCATCATCGACGAATACAAGCACGTCTACCCCGAACTGGAGCAGAACCGCGAGCGCGTGATGCAGGAGCTTTCAGCGGAAGAGGCGCGCTTCGGCAAGACGCTGGACGAAGGCAAGCGCGAGTTCGACAAGTGCATCGCCGGCATCCGCCGCGGCAACGAGTTCCGCGCCGCGAAGGATCCGTCGTTCGTTCCGGTCACGCAGATTTCCGGCAAGCAGGCGTTCCGTCTGTACGACACCTTCGGCTACCCGCTCGAAATGACCGTCGAGCTCGCCCGCGAAGAAGGTTTCACGGTCGACGTCGACGGCTACAACGAGGCGTTCAAGGCGCATCAGGAACTGTCGCGCGCCAACGTCGGCTCCGCCAAATCCGGTCTCGCGGAGCACAGCGAGGAGACGACGGCGCTGCACACCGCCACGCACCTTCTGCACAAGGCGCTCAAGATCGTTCTCGGCGAGCACTGCAACCAGAAGGGTTCCAACATCACGGCCGAGCGTCTGCGCCTCGACTTCACGCACGGCGAGAAGATGACGCCCGAGCAGATCAAGCGCGTCGAGGACATAGTCAACGAACAGATCGCCGCCGACCTTCCGGTCTACCGCGACATGATGACGCTTGAAGAAGCCCGCGCCGCCGGCGCGACCGCGCTCTTCTCGAGCAAGTACACGGCGGAACAGCTCTCCGTCTACACCATGGGCAGAACCCGTGAAGACTTCTTCTCGAAGGAAGTCTGCACCGGTCCGCACGTGGAGCGCACCGGCGTGCTCGGACATTTCCGCATCAAGAAGGAGGAGTCGTCCTCCGCAGGCGTCCGCCGCATCAAGGCGGTGCTCGAAAAATAACTTCGAACGGAAAACGGAATCATGAGAGTTCTTTCGGGAATCCAGCCGTCCGGGCGTCTGCACCTCGGCAACTATCTGGGCATGATGAAGCAGTGCGTCGACCTTCAGCAGAAGGGCGAGTGCTACGTTTTCATCGCGAATTACCATGCGCTCACCACGGTGGCCGACGCGGAGCTTCTGCGCCGCAACACGATGGACGTGGCGCTCGATTTCCTCGCGCTCGGGCTCGATCCGGAGAAGACGGTGTTCTTCCGCCAGAGCGACGTGCCGGAAGTCCAGGAGCTCACCTGGTTCCTTTCGGTCGTCACGCCCGTCCCGATGCTCGAACTCGCGCATTCCTACAAGGACAAGCTCGCGCACGGCAAAGAGGCCACGCACGGTCTCTTTTCATACCCGGTGCTGATGGCCGCGGACATTCTGCTCTACCAGAGCGATCTCGTCCCGGTCGGAAAGGACCAGAAACAGCACCTTGAAATCACGCGCGACATCGCCGGCAAGTTCAACCGCACGTTCGGCGAGACGTTCAAGATTCCCGAGGGGTACATTCCCGAAGCCGTCGCCATCGTGCCCGGAACGGACGGCCAGAAGATGAGCAAGAGCTACCACAACACGATCGAACTTTCCGGGAGCGATTCCGAACTGAAGAAGTCGATCATGGGCATCGTGACGGACAGCGCTCCGATGGAAGCGCCCAAGGTTCCCGAGACGAACAACGTCTACAAGATCTACAAACTTCTCGCGACCCCCGAACAGACCGCGGAGATGGCGGCCGCGTTCCGCGCCGGCGGCTACGGCTACGGCACGGCTAAGAAGGAACTGCTCCGCCTCGTGAAGGAGAAATTCGCTCCGTTCCGCGAACGCCGCGCCGCCCTCGCGGCGCGTCCGAAAGACGTGGAAGAAATTCTCCGCGCTGGCGCCGAGCGCGCCAGAGCGTGCGCCAAAGTCACGCTCGCCGCCGCGCGCCGCGCAGTCGGCGTGGATTGAGGCCGTCTTCAATGGCGGTCGAACGCGACATCCGCGATCATGGCGCCAAAGGCGACGGCGTGGCGAAGGACACCGCCGCGCTGCTGGCTGCGATCGATGCATGCGCCGCCGCGGGCCGCGGCCGGGTGATCGTGCCGCGCGGCGTGTTCCTCATCGCGCCCGTGAAGCTAGCCTCTGGCGTCGAACTTCACCTCGCGGAAGGCGCGCGTCTGCTCGGATCCCCCGATCTGGCCGATTATCCGGACCGCACCGACGTCCGGCACGTCGAGACGAAGGCCCTGCCGCGCGAACGGAACGCGTCGCTGATTTTCGCGGAGGAATCCGAAAACATTTCGATAACCGGTCCCGGCGTCATAGACGCGAACGGCGCGTGCTTCGTACGCGAGAAGACCGGATTCGATTGGGACGGCTGGCAGTTCGAACGCACGGTGGAGCCGGCGAAATCCCTTCCGCGCGTCGTGTTTTTCACGGGGTGCCGCGGCGTGCGGGTCACGGAAATCACGCTTGCGAATCCGCCCGCCGGCTGGAGCTTCTGGATGCACGATTGCGATGACGTGCTGTTCGACGGCGTGAAGGTCAAAGCCGACGTGCGTTTCCCGAACAACGACGGGATTCACGTCAATTCGTGCCGGGACGTCGTCATCCGCGGATGCGATCTCGAGACGGGGGACGATTCGATCATCGTCCGCGCGAACAACCGTTCCCTTGCCGAAAACAAGGTCTGCGAGCGTGTGCGCGTGTCGGACTGCACGTTGCGCTCGTGGTCGGCCGGCGTCCGCATCGCATGGGCGAACGACGGCGTGATCCGCGATTGCAGTTTCAACCGCCTGCGCATGCGCGATACGTCAACCGGCATAGCGCTGACCCTGCCGGGCGTCCCGGAATGGAACAGGACGGATTACGGGCGCGAGGCCACCCTCGTCGAAAACATAAGTTTTGAAGACGTCGATATGGACGGAATCTACGGGCGCCCGATTCTGATGCGGATGTCTCCGCGCGAAGATTCGCTCGTCGCCGCGGTACGCGGCTTGAGATTCGTGAACGTCCGTTCCCGCGGCTTCGAGGAACCGTTGTTCCAAGGACTTGAAAAAACTCCGTTCGAAGATTTCACGTTCGAGAACTGCGTTTTTGAAAAGGTGGGGGACGACGTTCTGCCGGGCTACCGCCGCCACGGCGCGGCCTCATGGGGCAGGTTGCACGGGAGCGTGAGCCAATTCACGAAAAACTTCCGGTACTCGTGACCTGCGGTGCGCGCGCCGGGACGCGGCCTGCCGTTTCATTGCAGCTCTTCAAGTTCCATCCAGCGTTCGAGCTTGGTTTCAAGCTCGGCCCGGGCGAGCGGAAGCCGCGTCGATTCAGCGGCGGCTTTGGCCGGATCGGTCAGAAACAGCGAACCCGTCGACAGGTCGGTTTCAATCGCCGCGATTTCGTCTTCGAGGGCTTTGATTTCGCCGGGCAGACGGGCGAGTTCGCGCTTTTCGTTGAAACCGAGTTTTCCGCGCGCCGCCTTTGTCGCGGCCGGTTTCTCCTCGGCGCGCGCGGAGGCCGGTTTTTCTTCGTCCGGACGCTCGGCCGCCCTGAGCGCTTTTTCTTCGCGCTTCCAGTCCTCGTACCCGCCGGGACAGACGTGGACGCGTCCTCCGCCGGTGAGCACGAAGGACGACGTCACCACGTGGTCGATGAACGCGCGGTCGTGGCTGACGAGCAGCAGCGTGCCGGGATAGGCGATGAGCTGCTCTTCCAGCAGTTCGAGCGTTTCGACGTCCAGATCGTTCGTAGGCTCGTCCATGACGAGCAGATTCCCGGGCGAGAGAAACAGCTTGGCGAGCAGAAGCCGGGCTTTCTCCCCGCCCGACAGCGCGCGCACCGGAGTTCTGGCGCGTTCGGGCGTGAAAAGAAAATCCTGAAGGTAGCCGTAAATGTGCCGCCTCACGCCGGCCACCGTGACCTGGTCGCGTCCGTCGGCCAGATTTTCCGCCACGCTTTTCTCCGGATCGAGTTCGGAGCGGAGCTGGTCGAAGAACGTGGCGTCGACGCGCGTGCCGAGTCTGACGCTTCCGGCCGTCGGTTCGAGTTTCCCGAGGATCAGTTTGAGCAGCGTCGTTTTTCCGGCGCCGTTGGGACCGATGAGGCCGATGCGTTCGCCGCGCAGCACGAGCGCTGAAAAATCGTTCACGATGGGCTCGGCGCCGGGGGCGTATGCGAAAGACACGCCGTCGAGTTTCGCGACGAGCTGTCCGCTGGCGGCGATCTCTCCCTGGGAAATGCGGCTCGTGCCGAGTTTCGCGCGGCGTCCGGCGATTTCCTCGCGCAATCGGCGGAGCGCTTCCACGCGGCCCATGTTGCGGGCTCGGCGCGCGGTGACGCCGTGGACTATCCATTCCTCTTCTGCGGCCAGCCGTTTTTCCTTGCGCTGCCAAAGACGGTCCTCCTCCGCTTCAAGCTCGGCTTTGCGTCTGAGAAATTCGTCGTACGAACAGTTCCAGCCCGCGAGGCGGCCGTGCGTGAGATCGAAGACGCGGCGCGCGGTGCGGCGGAGGAATTCACGGTCGTGCGTCACGAACACGCAGGCGCAGCGTGCGCGGGCGAGGTATCCTTCGAGCCATTCGATCGAATCGATGTCGAGGTGGTTCGTGGGTTCGTCCAGCAGCAGCAGTCCGGGCTCTCCGGCCAAAGCGGCGGCGAGTTTCACGCGACGGCGCAGTCCGCCCGAAAGCGTGTTGAAAAGCGCGTCGGACGGAACGCCGAGCTGTGAAAGCAGGGGGGGCAGCCCTTTCGCGGAAACCTCGTCAAGCCCTTTGGACGCGACCTCGCGGCACGTTCCCGATTCGTCCGCTGGGACGTCCTGCGAAAGATAAGCGGTGCGGAGTCCCGGCGCCGGGAGCGTTTCCCCGGAATCCGGCTCCATCAGCCCGGCCATGATCTTGAGAAGCGTCGCTTTGCCCTCGCCGTGGCGGCCGGTGATGCAGGCGCGGTCGCCGGCTTCGATGTTGACCGACACGTCGTCGAGGACTTTCGGTCCGCCGAAAGCCATGGAAATACCGTGTAACGTGAGAAGCGACATGCCCGGAATGCTAGCAAAAATCCGCCGTTCCGATATGCCCGCGAACCGGATCGTTTTCATCCGGATCAATCCGGGCGCGGAGTTTATGTTATAATCCCCCGCAATGAAGCTGGAACGGTGATGAAGCTGGAACGGTGTTTTCTGGATCCGCGGCGCAAATTGACTGACGCGACGGCGGATTGGCTTTGCGGCGAGGGTCGTCTGCGGACCACGCCGGAGGGCGTGAAGTCGCTCGCTCATTTGATGGTGGTCGTGCCGACTGCCCAGAGCGGGCGCAATCTGCGCATGGCGCTCGCGCGGAAGTTTTCCGGAAGCGGCGTCATTCCTCCGCGGATCGTTCTTCCGATGCAGCTCGTCGTCCCGGCGGACAAGTCGTCCGTCGAGGCGACCGACACCGAAACCGCCGCCGTGTTCCAACGGTTCATCGAATCCAAGCGCGGTGAGATACTCTCGCCGGACGGCGCGCGCGTGGTGAAATTCACGCATCTTTTCACCCCGGACGCTTTCAATGATCTCACGGCGCGTTTCGCGTTGCTCGATCAGCTCGACGACATCTGGCGCATTCTTTCGGGCGACGGTCTGCTCATGCGCGACGTGCTGGACCCGGAACGTTGCGGTGGCGCCGCGGCGTATCTCGAGAACGAGTCGCTCGGCGACGAAATCGAGCGTTGGCGCGAACTCGCCGAACTCGAAACGGAGTTCTTCGGGGCGCTTCATTCGCTCGGACTGCGCCACAGGGCCGAGAACATCCGCGACGCATGTCTTTCCCCGGCGCGGATACCGGATGAAATCGAATGCCTGGTGCTTCCTGCGCTCGCGGATCCGGTCCGTGCGCTTTCCCGGGTCTTCGCCGGACAGCGCGACGAACTGAAAGTCTCGGTTCTGCTGCACGCCGATCCGGCAGATTCCGGAAAGTTCGATGAATTCGGACGGCCGAAGACGAGCGAATGGACGGCTTCGAAAAGACCGTGGCTTTCCGGTTTTGCGAACGACGGCATCTGCGGAACGCCGACCGATTCCGCGATGGCGGACATCGTTGCTGCGGATTTCCCGGATGTGGATTCTGACAGCGAGCGCCCGGCGCTCGCGCTTTGCGATGAAACCGCGTTTCCGGAACTTTCCGCCGCCTTCCTCAACCGCGGATACACGCTGCACAATCCGGAAAAACACAGGCTCGCGGAGTCTTCTCTCGGTGCGTTGGTCCGCAACCTCGCGCGGCTGTTCAAACCGCGCCGCGAGGGACTTCCGTGGAAAGCGTTCACGGCGGCGCTGCGGTCCGACGACGTTCTCTCGCGGCTGGCGCCCGGCGCGGAGGCGCGGGCGTGCGTTCTTGAAGGAATCGACGTCGCGCAGAACAATTTCATACCGCGTTTTCTGCCTCCGGACGCCGCGTTTCCGGACGTTGAAATCAATCCGGTCTGGAAGACGGATGTTTTCAACGCGTTCACCGGCGCGGCGAAGGAACTTCTCGGATGGCTTTCGGTCGCGCGCGGAACGGGATCGATCGCGGGATACATGCGCTCGTTGCTCGGCGTGATTTTCAGCGGACGCCGTTTTTCGGACGATGCCGAAGACGGCGAATTCCGCGCGGCCGCCGGAGCGTTGCGCGAACTGCTGGACGGACTCAGCCTCGATTCGGTTTCGGCGTTGAAACTTTCGCCGGACGAAGAAACGTCGCTGTTCCTGCGCGAGCTTGACGCCGCGGTCTACTCGCTCGAACCCGACACTCCGGATTCGCTCAAAACCGAAGGATGGCTCGAACTGGCGTGGAGCACGGCGGATCATGTCGCGCTCGTCGGTTTCCACGAAGGAAGAGTCCCGGCGTCGGTCACGGGGCACCCGTTTCTCCCCGACGCGCTGCGCGGCAGGCTCGGTCTGGTCACGAACGACGACCGGCTCGCCCGTGACACATGGCTTTTCAAGGAACTGCTCGAATCCCACGGCGCGCACGAGGTCCGCGCGTACATCGCCCGCACGAACGACGCCGGCGACATACACAGGCCGAGCCGTCTGCTGTATCTGTGCCCGGATGCCGAATTGCCCGGACGCGCCCGCCGGCTTTTCGGCGAAATGCGCGAAAACCGCGTCGATCGCGCGCGTCGGGTAGCGCCGGGCTGGGAGCTTCGGCTTCCGGATTCGGTGCCGATGCCGGCTGCGTTGTCGCCCAGCAGGATCGACGATTACGTGAAGTGTCCGTTCACGTATCTGCTGAAACACGGCATGGGCATGAAGCCGTACGAGGACAAGGTCGAACTCGAAGCCAACGATTTCGGGACTCTGGTGCATCTCGCGCTGGAGATGTACGCGAAGGCGGCGATGTCGCACGGCGACGCCCAGCCGCTCGACGCCGCCGAAATCCGCGCGACATTCAATGACGTGATATTTCCCCGTCTGCGCAAACGCTACGGAAGCCATCCGTCTTTGAATCTCAAACTGCAGCTCGACGCCATTGAAAGCAGGATCGGACTTTTCGCGGACGTGCAGTCCGAATGGAGCCGCGCCGGCTGGCGCATACGGGAAGCGGAATTGCCGGTGAAGAACGCACGGCCGTTCGAATCGCGCGGTGAACGCACCGCCGTGAACGGGGTGATCGACCGCGTCGACCAGAATGTCGAAACGGGGCTTTACCGAATCATCGATTACAAGACATGGGATGATTTCTCCACCGCACGCACGCATGTGTATTTCAATGTTTCAACGAACGAAGGGCAGCGTCTGGCCGCGGAACGATTCGGATATCCGGTGACCCCGCCGACTCTTTCGAAAGACGGCAACCCCAAAAAGGATTCAAGGCGTTTCGCCTCCGTGCAGCTTCCGCTGTACGCCAGATGCCTTGAGCTTTCGGATCCGGTGAAATACGCCGGTAAAATCGGGGAACTCTGCTATCTTGTTCTCGGACGCGACGCCGGCAACGTGGATGTTTTCTCCGAAGGTCTCGTTGAACATTCCGCGATGGCCGTGGAAACCGCCTTGCGCGCGATCCGCGGAATCCGAGCGAACGTTTTCTGGCCGCCCGGACCGAGCGATGAATGGAAATACGATTTCGGAGGCCTTTTCGTCACGGATCCCGTGACGGATATCGGGAATGGCGATTGGGCCGCAGGACAGGCGCGCAATCTCGAGCTTTTACGGACCGGAGGAAGCGGTGTTTGAAGGCAACCTGATCATCAAAGCGTCGGCCGGCACCGGCAAGACGTTTTCTTTGGCGACACGCTTCATACGGCTGATGCTTTTCGACCGCGTGGCGCCGGAGAGAATCATCGCGCTCACGTTCAGCCGGGCCGCGGCTCAGGAAATCTACACCAAAATCCTCGAGCGCCTGTGGAAGGCCGCCGACGGCGATTCTGCGGAAGAGGCGACTGACGAAAAGGCGTTCCTGCTCGACGGCCGGACGCCGCCGGCGGGCGTGAAAATCGATTTTTCGCGCGGAAACTTCGCACGGCTTCTGCGCTCGCTCGTCGACACTCAGCATAAAGGCGCCATTTCCACGCTCGACAGTTTCATTCTCAGGATAGTCGGCAATTTCCCGCAGGAGATGGGCTTCCAGAACGCCGTTGAAGTGCTTGACGACATCGGCGAAAGCGATGCGGTCGATTCGGCCGTGGCCGGAATGATGGGCGACGATGCAACTGCGGATGAAGTCGCCAGGAATTTCAAAATCGCCAAAGGCGGCCAATTCCCGAGGACTTGCATCAAAGCCATTTCGGACATTCTGAACGCGCAGGGATGGCGCGATTTCGTCCTCGCACACGGCGAAAGCGCGGATTGGACTCTCGAATCGATGGCCGCGGCGCTCGGCGTGGATCTTGACGCGACGCCTCCGGACCTGTCCGGCGTCAGCGTCAATTCCGCCCGCAATCCGGAAGCCAAGTTCATCGAACTCGTGCGCACCTACGACGGGGACGGTCCGTTCGTCAAGGACGGCGGGGCTCTCGCCGATTTCATTTTTCATTTCGCGGCGAATCCCGCGGCCGAGTCATACACGTACACGTATTACAAAAAAACGTACACCGTGCACGGCGGCGACGCGATCCGTGCGGCGATCAAATACATGACCGACCGCTTTCTGGCGCGGCAGCTTGAAATCGTCGTGGCCAAGATCCGCCTTGTCGTGCTCGTCGAAAGCGAATACCACAAAGCGACGCGACGCCGCGGCAAACTGACGTTCCGCGATTTCACCGACTATTCGGCGGCAAGCGAAGGCGGTGAACGTGAAATAGCTTTGCGCAACCTGGAGTTCAGGTTCGATGCGAGATTCGATCATTGGACGCTCGACGAGTTCCAGGACACGAGCGAAGTGCAGTGGCGCTGTCTGCGCCGGCTCGTGCGCTCGGCCGCCGCCGGCGACGCCGGCCGCAGCGTGCTCGCCGTGGGCGATCAGAAACAATCGATCTACACCTGGCGCGGCGCCAGCCGCCGGCCGTTCGACGAGCTGCTTTCGTGGCCGGAATTCGCGGCGCCCCTCGGGGAAATCCGCAGCATGGATGCATCGCACCGGTACGGACGCATGGCGGCGGATTTCGTGAACCGCGTTTTGGGGCCGTCGAATCCGTTGATCGACGCGGACGACTGGAAGGCCGCGTGGCCGGTGCACGTTTCGGAAAGTCCGGATGATTACGTGAAAGTCGTCGCGGCCGCGCCGGATGAGAACGACGGCGATGGAACGCTGGAGGCGCTTTGCCGTGAAGTCCGCGCGGTCTGGTCGAAGCACACCGCGGCCGAAAGCACGGAAACGGTCGGTGTCCTCGTGCGCAACAACGACAAGGGCGCGAAAGTGGCGGAGTCCCTTCGCGCCATGGGGCTTCCCGTCGTGTGGGAGGGGATGAACCGGGTGCACGATCTTCCTGTCGTGCAGGCCGTGCTTGATTTGCTGCGCCTTTCCGCGCACCCTGAAGACACCGCGGCGTGGAATGCGGCGGGCGTTCTCCTGCCGCTTGTCGAAGAACTGCTGCCGGGTTGCAACGGTCCTGCGGAAGCGTCCGCCGAAACCGCCGGAATGCTGTCCAGACAGGGACTCGCCCGGACTATGAAAGTTTTCTGCACGCGGCTCGCGGATCCCGCGCTCGGGCTAGATCCCCTGACGTGCGAACGGTTGCGCGCATTGGTTCGTCTGGCCGTCGCTTTCGAGCGGCGCGGCTCCGCGGATTCGGGAATCGACGCGTTCATCGCGTTTCTCGAGCGTTCCAGCAAACGCGAACTCGGGGTTTCGCCCGACGTCATCCGGGTTTTGACGATCCACCGCTCGAAAGGGCTTACGTTCGACCGGGTTTTCGTGCCGCTGTTCGAAGACCGCCGCAGCGATTCGGCCATCGATATGCCCAAACGGAACTCTCCGTTGTTCTCGAGCGGCGAACCGTGGGTTCTGCCGCATCTTCCGGCCGGAATGGAAGTGTTCAACGAGCGCACGCGGGCGGCGCACGCCGAAATGCGCCACGAGCGGCTGCTTGAAAATCTGCGCACTTATTACGTGGCGTTCACGCGCGCCCGCAAGGCGACGTACATCGTGTTTCCCCAAGAAAAAGATCCCGTCACCGGAGGAAAAACGCTGATGCGTGATCTCGTTTCGGCGGCCGCGGCCGGTTTCGAGCGCAGACCGCTCATGGACGGCGGAAAAATCCACGGCGAACTTGTGTACGAAGCGGGCGTCGTTCCTGTCATGTCGCGACGCGATCCCGACGAACCGGAAGTCGCGCAGTGGACCCTTGGCGCGGCGGTGGCGCGGTCCAAACGCGCGTCGCCTTCGCGCGCCGTCGAAAACGGCGACGGAGG
>JAZUJQ010000382.1:0-3148 GCA_045642845.1 Kiritimatiellia bacterium | reverse complement strand
GCCGATGGACATCGCCGCGCCGTTCTGCGTCTTGATAGCGGCGAGATAACCGAAATACGTCCACTGGACCGCCTCGCGCGCATCCTTCGCGGGTCGCGAGATGTCGCAGCCGTAGCTCGCCGCCATCTCCTTCATCGCCTTGAGCGCGCGGATCTGCTCGGCGACTTCCTCGCGTCCCCGGGTCACGTCTTCGGGCATGGATCCGATGCCGACCATCGGCAGATCGCGCTCCTTGTCCGCGATCAGCCGGTCGATGCCGTAGAGCGCCACGCGGCGGTAGTCGCCCACGATGCGTCCGCGCCCGTAGGTGTCGGGCAGACCCGTGATGATCTTGTTCTTGCGCGCCATGCGCATTTCGGGCGTGTAGGCGTCGTACACGCCCGCGTTGTGCGTCTTGTGGTACTCGGTGAAGATGCGGTGCAGCTCGGGGTTGGGCGTGTAGCCGTAGGTGGTGAGCGCCTCCTCGGCCATGCGGATGCCGCCGTATGGCATGAACGCGCGCTTGAGGGGCTTGTCGGTCTGGAGGCCGACGATCTTTTCGAGATCCTTGTCGAGGTAACCCGGCGCGTGCGAAGTGATGGACGAGACGATGTCCGTGTCCATGTCGAGCACGCCGCCCTTTCTGCGTTCCTCGGCCTGCAGTTTCTGGAGCTTCGCCCAAAGCGCGTCCGTGGCCGGCGTGGCGGAAGCCAGGAAACCTTCGTCGCCGTCGTACGGCGTGAAGTTCAACCGGACGAATTCGGCGACGTTGATTTCCTTTTCCCAACGCCCCGTCCGGAATCCAGCCCACTCGGGGCACGGTGTTTTCGTGTTGTCGTTCATCGTATTTTCCGGCGCGACGCGGCGACTGAACCACCCAGCCCCGCACCCGCTCGTTCTTCGGACGGGATTATCTCATCCGAAATGCCGTAATGCAAGCGCATCGTCCCCTCCCCCGATCGACGGGCGGACCGCGCGAATCGCATTTGCACGGGGGTTTTGATAAAATCCGCCGACGTAAACCGCAAAGGGGTCGCAATGCTCGCAAAATTGATTCTCAAAAAAATCGTTCCGTCGCTCGTCGCGCTCGCCGTGCTCGTTCTCGGCGCGATGTGGCTGTACGGTTTCATCGGCGTCAAGGCCGGATTCGTCGGTCCCTTGGACATCCACGGGCTCAACGCGATTTCGCGCAGCGGCGCCGAAGCCGCCGGCGGAGTCGGCGCCGCGACAAAGGCCAGACTCGGCCTGTGAAAACCGGACGGGCCGCAGCGTCATGATCGGAAAAACCGCCGCCGTCTGCCTGATGCAGCTGCTGTTCCTGCCGGTGTTCGCGCAGGAAGCGCAGGTCGACGAATACAAAGACGCCGTCGATCAAGCCATCGAAAAAGGGTTGACGTTTCTGGCGTCGAAACAGAAAACCGACGGCCGCTTCGAAGGGCAGTTCGGCGAAACCGCCGCGCTGCCGGCGCTCGTCGGCATGGCGTTTCTTTCCAAGGGCTACGTCCCCGACCGCGAGCCGTACGGCGAGGTGATCAACCGCTGCATCGACCGCGTGCTCGAACTGCCGGACATGCGCAGCGATTCGCAGGCCCGCGGATACCTGAGCTGGCGGAACGACGGCAAAATGTACTCGCATTCGATCGGCACCCTGTTCATTTCGGAAGTTTCCGGAATGGTCGACGAAAAGCGCCAGAAACGCATCGATGAAACGCTGCCTCTGATGGTGAAGGTAATACTCGACGCGCAAAACCGGCAGAAGAACGACGACCAGGCCGGCGGCTGGCGTTACGAACCGACCTCAGGCGACAGCGATCTTTCGTGCAGCGGCTGGGCCCTGATGGCGCTGCGCTCCGCGCGCCTCAACGGCGGAGCCGTGCCGCCGGAAGCCATCGAAAAAGCCGTGCAATACGTGAAACGCCGCCAAAGCAACGACGGCGCGTTCAACTACCAGGGGCAATACCAGAACAGGGAAACTCTCACGGGCGCGGGAATTCTCTGCCTAGAGCTGTGCGGGCGGCACAACGACCCCGCCACGCTGCGCGCCGTTTCGTACATCACCGACGTCTATCCGAAAAAACTGACGGGCGACGACCAATGCCGCTGCCTTTACGGTCTGTATTACACGTCGCAGGGGCTTTTCCAGATCGGAGGAACCGCCTGGAAGGACTTTTTCGATTGGATGTGCGGAACCTGGCTGCCGAAACAGAACGCGGACGGCTCGTTCGTCGCGCGCGACAACGAAGAGCGAAGCCAACCTGTCTACTCGACGGCCATGGCGCTGCTCGCGTTGACGGTTCCGTACCGCCAGCTTCCGATCTACCAGCGCGACGAAACCGTCGACGAGTGAGCGAGCGGCCCCGCCCGGCACGGGACGCCGCCACGCCGTTTCAGCAGCGGATGCGTCTCACGGAACGGCGATCCGCAAACGGAAGAATCTGTGGGTCGGATCAAGCGGCCAGGTCCACCCGGAATCACCGAGTTCACGCTTGCCTTCCACGCGGTAGAACGCACGGTAGAGCTCGTTCGTATGGTTCCACCCGAACACGGGCGTTTCGCCGTCGAACGAAATTTTCAGCAGCAGATCGTCGTCTTCGTCGGTCGGATCGACTCCGGCCAGATAGCTCTCCCACAGCGTGAGCCGGCCGTTCGCCGCCATCGTCGCGGCCGCCGCCTCGCAGTCGTCAGGATCGCCGCTCATGCCGAACGATTCAAACCACGCGAACGGCACCGGAACCGGAGAAAAACGCGTGGCGTCGTACACCGGCATCGTGCCGGAAGCGACCGTGCACGAAAGCAGCAGTCTGCGGTTCGAACACTGCGCCTCGGTTTCGCAGCCGATTTCGTCCGGATATCCGCGGGCGCGCGCCGCCGCGTAATCGAAGAGTTCGGCGAAAACGAGTCTGCCGTCTCCGTCCGCATCCGCTTCGCGGCTCCTCCACCCTTCGAGGAAACTCCCGGTGAAGGCGCCGCCCTCTCCGGAGTCCCACGAGGTCTGCATGCCGTCGGCGGCGGTCATGAACGCGACATCGTCTTCGGCTGAAAGGAACGAACGTCCGTCGACCGGTGCGCGGCGCGAGCGCGCGGCGTGCGTCAGCTTCCGCATCCGCTCCGCGAAACCGGAGCCGAGGCCGAACGACATTCCGGATGTTTTGAACATGCCGGCCGAATG
>JAZUJQ010000381.1:0-5455 GCA_045642845.1 Kiritimatiellia bacterium | reverse complement strand
CGCCTGCGCCGCCCGCGCCGGACGACGCCGATGCCGAAGACACCGCCGCCGGGAAGAAAACCGGAGAGGCGCCTGCGGCGGAAAGCGCCGATGACGGCGGCGACGAGCGCGACGACGGCCCGTTCGAGCCGGCTTCCGGCGGACCGCTGGCCAAGGTGATGGACGGCAACTTCCTGCAGTTCGCCTCCTATTCCATCTGCGACCGCGCGATTCCGGCGGTCGAGGACGGTCTCAAACCGGTCCAGCGCCGCATCCTGCACACGCTGTCGGAAATGGACGACGGGCGTTTCATAAAGGTCGCCACGGCCGTCGGCCGCACGATGTTCTACCATCCGCACGGCGACGCCTCGATCTACGGAGCGCTCGTGAATCTCGCCAACAAGCGCTACCTCATCGAAGGCCAGGGCAACTTCGGCAACATCTACACGGGCGACAGCGCGGCCGCGCCGCGTTACATCGAATGCCGCCTCACCGATCTCGCGCGCGAAGAGATTTTCAACAAGAAGACGACGACGTACATCCCGAGCTACGACGGACGCAATCAGGAGCCGGTTCTCCTCCCCAGCAAGCTGCCGCTGCTGCTGATGCTCGGCGCCAACGGCATCGCCGTGGGCATGGCCACGCTCATCATGCCCCACAACTTCATCGAGCTGCTGCGCGCGGAAATCGAAATCATCCGCAACCCGAAAGCGAAGCCCGAACTTTACCCTGATTTCCAGACCGGCGGCATCATCGACTGCACGGATTACGACGACGGCAACGGCAAGGTCCGCTGCCGGGCGAAGTTCGAAGTGCGCGAAGAACGCGGCCAGCCGCAGGTGGTCGTGACGGAGCTTCCGTTCGGCCAGACCACGGAAACGCTCATTTCGTCCATCGAAAACGCGGCGCGCGCCAAAAAGGTGCCGGTCAAGTCGATTCAGGACGGCACGAGCGACCACGCGGAAATCATGCTCACGCTTCTGCCCGGAACGGATCCGGCGAAGGCGATCAAGCAGCTCTACGCCGCCACGAACTGCGAATGCTCCGTCACCGCGAATCTCACCGTCCTGGAAAACAACAGGCCGATCGTCACGACGATTTCGCACGTGCTGCGCCAGAACGTCGATCAGCTCATCGCGCTGAACAAACGCGAACTGGAGATCCGCGAAGGCGAGCTCATCGACGCGCAGCACCGAAAGACGCTAGTGCAGATTTTCGTCGAGGAGCGCATCTACAAACGCATCGAGAAATGCGTTTCGCAGGAGCAGATCAAGGCCGAGATCCTCAAGGGCTTCAAGCCGTTCGAGGACCGGCTCGTGCGCCCGATCGTCGACGAGGACATCGAAATGCTGCTCGCGGTGCCGATCAGGCGCATTTCGCTTTTCGACATCAACAAGAACAAGGAAGAGATCGACGGCATTCTCAAAGAACTCGCCGAGGTGCGCAAAAACCTCGGTCAGCTCAAACGCTACACGATCCGCTACCTCGAGGGGCTCATCAAGAAATACGAGTTCCACGAGGTGCAGGAAGAGGTCGTGCAGGAGCGCGCGCCCGCGGCGAAAGGAAAGTCCTCGGCGCCGAAAAAGCCGGCGAAAAAGAAGTTCCGCACGGTCACGCGCGAGCGCTTCCCGCGTCTCACCAAGGTAGAACGTTTCGAGAACATCGACGTGCGCGCGGTGACCGCCGTCAAGCTGGACGTCTGCTACGACCCCGAGACCGGCTACCTGGGCGCGTCCATGCGCGGTCTGGAGCCGATGTTCTCGTGTTCTTCGCTCGACAAGATCGTGCTCCTCTACGCGGACGGCCGCTACAAGCTCGTGCCCGCGCCGGAGAAAGAGAAGATTTTCGCCGACAAGGACCTGCTCGCCGCGTTCGTGCACGACCGCGACAGAATCTACACGCTCGTCTACACCGAAAAGGAAGTCCCGTTCAGCTGCATCAAGCGCTTCTCGTTCGGCGGCATGATCATGAACCGCGATTATTCCCTTCTTCCGGAACCCGGAACGATCCGGTTCTTCACCGAAGGCACGCCCGCGTTCCTGTGGATAAAGTTCAAGCCCGCCAAGGGCCTGCGCATGCTCCAGAAGAAATGCTCGCCCGAGGAAGAGGTCGCGGTGAAAGGCCCGCACGCCCGGGGCAAACAGCTCACCACGAAACCGATCGCCAACATCGCCGGCGGCGACAAGCCCCCGCGGTTCTGGGACGAGTCCCTTGCGACGGAAAAGGGCGCTCTTTTCTGAAATCCGATCCCAAAGGAGTTTTCCATGCTCAAAGGAATATCACCCCTGCTCTCCCCGGAAATGCTCGCCGCGCTTTCCAGCATGGGCCACGGCGACGAACTGGTGCTCGGCGACGCGCATTTCCCGGCGGAAACGTTCGCGTCGAACCGCCTCCTGCGCGCCGACGGCATCACGGCCGCGCAACTGCTCGACGCGATTCTTCCGCTTTTCGAACTCGACGCCTACGTGCCGGCTCCGATGATCACGATGGAAGCGGTCCCCGGCGACACGCTCGATCCCGACGTCGAGGCGTCCTACCGCGCTGCGGCGGACCGCGCCGGGTACGCGTGGGCCAAAATCGAACGCATGGAGCGCTTCGCCTTCTACGAACGCGCCAAAAAAGCGTTCCTCGTCGTTCAGACCGGCGAAACCCGCAAGTACGGCAACATTATTCTCCGCAAGGGCGTCACTCCCCTCTCCTGAATCCGGAGTCAGTCATCCGCCACTAACTTCAAGCAACGACCGGCAGACATGCGTTTCTTTGTTTCATGCGGGGGCACGGGCGGACACGCCTATCCCGGAATCGCCGCGGCGAGGGAACTCTCCTCGCGCGGCCACGACGTCGCGTTGATCGTCTCCGGGCGCGCCGCCGAAAGCTCGGTTTCCGACTCGCTGCGCCGCGTGCGCATACGCTCGGTGCCGGTGACGCCGAAGCATCCGTGGTCGGTCGTCGTGCTCGCGTTCGGAATACTGCGCGCGGGCTTTCTGTTTCTGACGAAACGGCCGGACGCGGTTCTCGCGATGGGTGCGTACACGTCGCTCGCGCCGGTGCTGGCCGCACGGATTCTCCGGATTCCGGTCGTCCTGCACGAAGCGAACGTGCTGCCCGGAAAAGCCGTTAAATTTCTTTCACGGTTCGCGGGAGTCGTCTGCATTTCGTTCCCGGAATCCGAAAAACGTCTGTCCGGGACGCGCACGGTGCTCACGGGCGTGCCGATGTTCAAACCGTTCGCGCGCGGAACCGGCTCGTCGCACGCCAGTCCGGACGCCTTTTCCGTTCTCGTGATGGGCGGCAGCCAGGGCGCGGAGGCGATCAACGCGGCTTTCACCGGAGCGCTCGCCGCGTTGCGTTCGCGCGATCCGGCGCTGTTCGCGAAACTCCGCGTCGTCCACCTCGCCGGACCCAAAAACGCCGACGGCGTCCGCGCGCTGTACGCCGCCGCCGGGCTTTCCGGCGACGCCTTCGAAATCGTGCCGTTCGAGAACGACATGCCCGGACGCTACGCACGGGCGGATTTCTGCATCAGCCGCGCCGGAGCGTCATCATGTTTCGAACTGGCGCTGGCCGGTCTGCCCGCGCTTTTCATTCCGTTGCCGCGTCTTGCGCAAGGACATCAGGTTTTCAATGCGGAATCCATGGTCGCGACCGGCGCCGGCGACATGCTGGCGCAGGACTCCGCCACGGCCGATTCCCTGGCGGCGTACATTTCCGGCATCGCGGCCGACGCTCCGCGCCGCGCCGCCATGCGCGAAGCGCTGCTCGCCCGCGCGCTGCCGGACGCCGCCACGCGCGTCGCAGACGCCGTCGTCGCCGCCGTCCGCCTGAAATAATCCGACCTGCAGAAGCGGCTTCAATCGGCAGATCCGTTCGGAATGGCGAAAATGAATGGCGGAGCCATTCTGCCGGCCGCCGGAGTTTTCACCCCACGTCATTGCTCCGTTTGAAAAACTCCGATCCGTGAAGCTCCCGCTACCGCTCCGCCGAATGGACAACGCTTTCGCATCATCGATTCAGCGCGCACGGGAGAGCGCCTGGAAAGTCTGAATTTATTGACTGAGACGTCTGGGACACGGTTGCAGGGGTCTCAGTTGTCGCAGATGTCCCAGCAATCCGAAAATGTTCAAAACAATCCCGCCGAAATTCTGCGGCTGAACGCCGCGAGGCACGGCGAAGCGGTAGCGTAGCCTGTTTGCCAGCCGTCGGAGTTTTTCAACCCGGCGCACCGGCAAACCGGACCATTGCGCCGTCTGAAAGAAACTCCGATCCGTGACGCTCCCGCTACCGCTCCGCTGAATATACCGTGCTACGCACCACCGATTCGGCGCTCACGGGCAAGTTGAACTTGCAAACTTGCAACCGCCCTGCACTGAAACACTTGATTACCGATATCGGACCGGATGGCGTGTTGTCAGTCACCAAGTTGGCAAGTGCGGCAAGTTAATCAGTTGCAAGTCAACCTGCAAACTCGATGAACCACAGATTTCACGGATGATCGTCGCTCACGCTCGGCAAGTCTGGGGTACGGCAAGCGTAAGCACAGCCGATCAGTGTTATCCGTGGTTGTGGTTGTAATCGCACCAAAACTATGCGGCTGAACGCCGCGTAGCACGGCGAAGCGGTAGCGGAGCATGTTTGCCGGCCGCCGGAGTTTCACCCCATTCACAAGCGATCCTGCCTGCGGCTGCTGTTCCGGGGACGCCGCCTCACCGCTGAGTTTATTGCTATACTTGGCGGCATGAAAAACATTTTCGCCGCAATATCCGTCGCGCTCGCGACCGGAGCCGCTTTCAACGCGAACGCCGGGCTTTCCCCGTCCGCCGAAATGTGCGCCGACACGGTCATCGAATCGCTGGACGGCGCCCGCTGGATCATCGCCGACCCCGTTCTCGCCGCCGTGCTGCGCGAACGCCTCGAAGCGTCTGGGTCCGAAGTCAACGTTCTCTCCACGATGAACGAAACGCCGGAGGCGCTCGCGAAAGCGACCGACGCGGCGAAAAGCATTCCTTCGGTGAACGTGCGCAAGGCCCTCGACATGGGCGCGGCGCCGTTCCTGCTCGCGTGGCTGCGGGACGACCCGGCGGCGGCGTGTTCCAACGTCGTGCTCGTCGCCAATCCCGAACTGCCCGAATTCGCGCAATTCAAAGCGTACCCCGACGGCATGGTGATGCGGCTGGCGAAAGACGAGCCGACGGACGCCGCGGCGTTGCGCGGGCTTTTCGCGCGCTACATGGACGAACGCATGACGATCGGCGAGGCGCTGACCGCGCTTCCGCCGTCCCTGCAACAAGGCGAAGAACACCGCGCCACGGCGACGTTCCGCCAGCTCGCCGGCATGCTCGGCAACAACCTCGGCGTGATTCTCGCGAAGAACGGAATGACAAACGAAGCGTTCAACGCTTTCACGTCGGCCGACGCCGTCTTCCCCGACGGTTACAGCGCGCTGCTCAACTCGGCGTCGCTGCTCAAGCGCAATCCG
>JAZUJQ010000380.1:0-11719 GCA_045642845.1 Kiritimatiellia bacterium | reverse complement strand
GTCATCCTCCGCATGCCTTCCGGCGAAGAGCGTCGCTTCCTCGCGACCTGCCGCGCCACCGTCGGCGTCGTCGGCAACGGCGAAGCCGAAGGCGTCATGCTCGGCAAGGCCGGCCGCAAGCGCTGGCTCGGCGTCCGTCCGGCCGTGCGCGGCGTCGCCCTGAACCCTGTCGACCACCCGATGGGCGGCGGCGAAGGCCGCAGCTCCGGCGGCGGTCCCGCGGTGTCTCCGTGGGGCAAACTGGCCAAGGGCGGCAAGACGCGCAAACCCCGCAAGAACTCGGATCGCGTGATCCTCAAGCGCAGAAAGTAACATACCATGCCCCGTTCACTCAAAAAAGGTCCCTACGTCCAGGAATGCCTGGCGAAAAAGGTCGAGGCCATGAACAAGTCGGCGCGCAAGCAGCCGATCAAGACGTGGTCCCGCCGCTCGATGATCACGCCCGACTTCGTCGGACTGACGTTCTCGATCCACAACGGGAAGACGTTCCTTCCCATCTTCATCACCGAAAACATGGTCGGCCACCGCCTCGGCGAATTCGCGCCCACGCGCACGTTCAAGCACCACGGCGCCACGACCGACAAGGTGACCAAGTAAGGAGCAAGCAAATGGAAGTCAAAGCCATTTCACGCAATGTCCGCATCTCGGCCTCGAAGGGCCGCGACCTTGCGCGCGCCGTCCAGGGCAAAGCCCTCGCCGACGCCCTCAAGATCACGGACTTCAGCCCGCGCAAGGCGGCCGCTCTGCTCGCGCGCACTCTCCGCAGCGCCGCGGCGAACGCGTCCCACAACTTTTCGCTCGACCCGGACACGCTCCGCGTCGCGAAGTGCGTGTTCGACGAAGGTCCCAGCATGCGTCGCTTCTGGCCCCGCGCCCGCGGGTCGGCCAGCCCCATCGAAAAACAGACGAGCCACATCACCGTGGTTCTCACCGACGAAAAATAAGGAGTAACACCGTGGGACAGAAAGTAAATCCTATCGGACTTCGCGTCGGCGTCGATCACGATTGGCGTTCGCGCTGGTTCGCGGACAAGCGCCAGTTCGGTGATCTTCTCGCCGAAGACTGCGTCATCCGCGACGAGGTCGCGAAAAAGTACAAGGAAGCGTCGGTCGCCGACATCCGCATCGAGCGTTTCGCCAACCGCGTGCGCGTCCTCATCCACACCGCCCGTCCGGGCATGGTGCTGGGCAAGGACGGCGCCGACGGCAAGGCTCTGCGCGACCATCTCCGCAAGATCACCGGAAAAGAGGTCTTCGTCGAGTGCGTCGAAATCCGCGACGCGGACGCCAACGCCCAGCTCGTGGCCGAAAGCATCGCCCAGCAGCTCGTCAAGCGCATCACGCTCAAGCGCGCGATGAAGCGCGCCCAGAAGTCCGCCATGGACGCGGGCGTCGACGGAATCAAGATGCTCGCCTGCGGCCGCATCGGCGGCGCCGAGCTTTCCCGCACCGAATGGGTGAAGGAAGGCCGCGTCCCGCTGCACACGCTGCGCGCGAAGATCGAATACGGTTTCGCGGAAGCGGACACCACGGCCGGCAAGATCGGCGTGAAGGTCTGGATCTGCAAGCCGGACAACTACCAGCCCCGCAACGTCAAGCAGAACAGGAGGAACAGCCATGCCGTTAATGCCTAAGCGCGTCAAACATCGCAAAGTGCAGCGCGGTTCCCGCGCGGGTCTCGCGCAGAGCAACACCATGCTCGCGCAGGGCGATTACGGTCTCAAGACCCTCGAGCGCGGCTGGCTCACCGCCATCCAGATCGAGGCGTGCCGAGTCTGCATCAACCGCCACCTCAAGCGCCGCGGCAAGCTCTGGGTCCGCGTCTTTCCGGACAAGCCGGTTTCCAAGAAGCCGATCGAAGTCCGAATGGGCAAAGGCAAGGGCGATCCGGAATTCTGGTGCGCCGTCGTCACGCCCGGCACCATGCTCTTCGAGCTGGCCGGCGTTCCCGATTCGCTCGCCCGCGAGGCCTTCCGCCTGGCGGCCGGCAAACTCGGCCTGCGCACCTGCATGGTCACGCGTCTTCCCATGGCGTAAGACCGGAGGAACCATTCAATGAAAATCAAACAGATACGCGAAACATCCAGCGAGGAGCTTCAGGCGCAGATCGCCGAGGCGCGCAAGCAGATCGTCGAGATGAAGGTCAAGAAGACCGCTTCCGACGTCGCCAAGCAGCCCCTCAAGCGCCGTACGCTCCGCCGTGACGTGGCCCGCATGATGACCGTGCTCCGCGAGCGCGACAACAAGGAGAGCAAGTAACATGAGCGAAGAACGCAACCTCCGCAAGACCCGTCGCGGAACGGTCGTGAAGAAGTCCGGCGACAAGACCATTTCGGTCCTCGTCGAACGCCGTTACCGCCATCCGGTCTACGGCAAACTCATCACCGAAACCAAGAAATACCACACTCACGACGAGAAGAACGAGGCCGCCGTCGGCGACGTCGTCGAAATCGCCGAAACCCGTCCGATCTCCGCCACCAAGTGCTGGCGTCTGGTCAAGGTGCTCGTGTCCGCTTCCGCGGCCGAGGCCAAGGCCGAAGCGGCGATCGCCAGCGAGGAAGGAAAATAAAATGATCCAGGAAGGTACTGATCTCGCCGTCGCCGACAACACCGGAGCCCGCCGCGTGCGTTGCTTCCGCGTCCTCGGCCAGCGTAAGAAGTACGCCCATTTGGGCGACTGCATCCGCGTCTCCGTCAAGGAGGCGACCCCGACCGGAGCGGTGAAGAAGGGGCAGGTCTGCCTCGCCATCATCGTCCGCACGGGTTATCCCATCCGCCGCTCCGACGGCTCCTTCATCAAGTTCGACGACAGCGCCTGCGTGATCGTCGACGCGAAGAAGACCCCGATCGGAACCCGCATCTTCGGGCCGGTGGCCCGCGAGCTGCGCGACGGCGACAACGCGAAAATCATCTCTCTCGCACCGGAGGTCCTCTAATGGCTACCGCACGTATCAAGAAAGACGACGTCGTCATGGTCGTTTCCGGCAAATCCGCCGGCAAGACCGGCAAGGTCCTGGCCGTCAGCGCCAAGCTCGGCCGCGCCGTCGTCGAAGGCGTCAACCTCAAGAAGAAGACGTTCCGCAAGTCCGAGAAGTTCCCGAACGGCCAGATCGTCGAGATCCCCGCGCCGATCGCGATCTCCAACATCATGCCCTACGACGCCAAGGCGAAGAAGGGCGTGCGCGTCTCGTACGTCCGCGAAGACGGCAAGTCCGTCCGCGTGGCCAAGGGCACCGGCAACCGCATCTGAAAGGAGCGACAGTAAAATGGCAAACCTCAAGAAAACCTACGAGGAAACCGTCGCTCCCGCGCTGCGCGAGAAGTTCGGTCTCAAGAACGTCATGCAGACTCCGAAGATCGAAAAGATCGTCGTGAACATGGCGTTCGGCATCGTGGACAAAGACACCCAGAAGTCCGTCGTCGACGACCTCGAGAAAATCACCGGCCAGAAGCCCGCTCTCTGCCAGGCGAAGAAGTCCATCTCGAACTTCAAGCTCCGCGAGGGCATGGTCATCGGCGCCAAGGTCACGCTCCGCCGCGACCGCATGTGGGATTTCCTCGACCGTCTCATCAACGTCACGCTTCCGCGCATCCGCGACTTCCACGGCGTGCCCAAGCGCGGCTTCGACGGCCGCGGCAACTATTCGCTGGGCATCAAGGAACAGACGATTTTCCCGGAAATCGATCTCTCCCGTCACGGCGCCCCCCAACAGGGCATGGACATCACCATCTGCACCACCGCATCGGATGACAAGGCCGCCTACGCGCTTCTCGAAGCGCTCGGCATGCCGTTCATCGGCCGCTAACCCGCAAAGGATATCGAAAAATGGCTAAAACATCCCTCATGGTCAAGCGCGACCGCGTCTCCGCCAAGGTGGCGAAGGCTCTCGACAAGGAGAAGAAGGGCGGCCCCGCCGCGACTTTCACTTCGCGCGAATACAACCGCTGCACCCGTTGCGGGCGCGCCCGCGGTTTCATCCGCAAGTTCAAGCTCTGCCGCATCTGCTTCCGCGAGCTCGCGCTCGCCGGCAAGATTCCCGGCGTGACCAAAGCGTCCTGGTAACGGTAGGAAAGGAAAATACACAATGAGTTGGTCCGATCCCATCGCGGATATGCTCACCCGCATCCGCAACGGCCAGTCCGCCGGTCTGGAAATCGTCGAAATGCCGTCTTCCAACCTCAAGGCCGCCATCGTCGGCGTCCTCAAGGAAGAAGGCTACGTCGAAGACTTCGAAGTCGTCGGCGATGTCAAGAAAACGCTTCGCGTCGCGCTCAAGTACACGGACGGCCGCAAACCGGTCATCCGCGGCATCCAGCGCGAATCCGCGCCCGGCCTCCGCCGTTTCTGCGGCTGGAAGGACGTTCCGCGCGTGCTCGGCGGTCTCGGCTGCGCCGTTCTGTCCACCTCCTCGGGCGTCATGTCCGGCAAGGAGGCCCGCCGCCGCAAGCTCGGCGGTGAGATCATCTGCACCGTCTGGTAAAGGAGAATCGCAATGTCACGTATCGGAAAAGAACCCGTGAAGATCCCCGCCGGCGTCACCCTGACCGTCAAAGGCCAGGACATCACCGTCAAGGGTCCCAAGGGCGAACTCTCCTTCGCCATGCCCGCCGGCATCGCCTGCGAGCAGAAAGAAGGCCAGGCCGTGTTCTCCCGCGCCAACGACGAACGTCAGACGAAGGCCTTCCACGGCCTCGTCCGCGCGTCGGTCAAGAACATGGTGGTCGGCGTCACCGAAGGTTACGCCAAGCACCTCGACATCGACGGCGTCGGTTTCAAGTTCGACCTCAAGGGCAAGGACACGCTGCTGCTTTCCATCGGCTACGCCAATCCCAAGGCTTACAAGATCCCCGCCGGCGTCGACGTCAAGGTCGAGAACCAGGGACTCCATTGCGATGTCTCCGGCATCTCCAAGGAACTCGTCGGCCGCGTCGCCGCGGACATCCGCGCGTTCAAGCCCGCCGAACCCTACAAGGGCAAAGGCATCCGCTTCACGGGCGAAAAGATCCGCCGCAAGGAAGGCAAGACCGTCGCCTAACCCAGAAATTGAGAACCAGTCACATGAAGCTCAATACACTCAAGGATTACCGCAAACGCCGCCACATGCGTCTTCGCCAGAAGATCTCCGGCACGGCGTCCCGTCCCCGCATGGCCGTCAACGTCTCGAACGCGAACATGTACATCCAGTTCGTGGACGACGTCGCCGGCAAGACCCTCGCCTCCGCCAGTTCCATCGCCCTCAAGGCGAAGCTGAACATGGAGACGGCGAAGAAGGTCGGCGAAGCGGCGGCCGAAGCCGCCAAGGCGGCGGGCATCTCGCTCGTGGTCGTGGACCGCGGCGGCTTCCAGTTCCACGGCCGCATCCGCGCCGCGGTCGAGGCCGCGCTCTCGAACGGCCTCAAGGTCAACGACGGCGAATACATCCCCGCCGGCAAGGACAAGAAACGCGTCCCCGACGCAGGTTCCAAGAAGGAGACCAAATAAACCATGGCACGCGATGATTTCAAAAAGCACGAAGAGTCCGAGTTCGAAGAGAACGTCGTCTTCGTCAACCGCTGCTGCAAAACCACCAAGGGCGGCCGCCACATGAGTTTCTCGGCGACGGTCGTCGTCGGCGACAAGAAGGGTCGCGTCGGTCTCGGCTACGGCAAGGCCAACGAAGTCTCGGAAGCCATCCGCAAGGGCGGTGAAGCCGCGCGTCGCCACCTCGTGACGGTCGTCATGAAGGGCAACACGATTCCGCACGAAGTCACCGGTCGGTGCGACGGCGGACGCGTTCTGCTCAAGCCGGCGACCGACGGTA
Source organism: Kiritimatiellia bacterium (assembly GCA_045642845.1). GTDB lineage: Bacteria > Verrucomicrobiota > Kiritimatiellia > RFP12 > UBA3636 > JAZUJQ01. Next base: position 5,919 of record JAZUJQ010000380.1, on the reverse strand, counting down.
CCGGTCTGATCGTCGGCGGCGGCATGCGCCCCGTGCTCGAAATGGCCGGCGTCCGCGACGCCCTCGGCAAGTCACAGGGTTCCAAGAACCGCCTCAACGTGGTCAAAGCCACCTTCAACGCCCTCGCGCAGCTCCGCACGGCGGAAGCGATCCTTTCGGACCGCGGTCTCGCCGTCGTCAAGCCCGCCGAGCCCGCTCCGGAAGCCGCTCCCGCGGCCGAAGAAGCCCCGGCCGAAGAAGCCAAGGCATAAGGAGAACGACAGATGAAACTCCACGAACTCTACTCCACTCCGGGTTCCCACAAGCGCGGCAGGCGCCTCGGTCGCGGCGACGCGTCCGGCAAGGGCGGTTCCGCCGGCAAGGGCACCAAGGGCCAGATGTCCCGCAAGGGCCACAAGCGGAAGCTCGGTTTCGAAGGCGGTCAGATGATCCTCATCCGCCGTCTCCCCAAGCGCGGCTTCAAGAACCCCGCCCGCACCGAGTTCACCCCCGTGAACCTCGAGCAGCTCAACCGTTTCGCCGAAGGCGCGACGGTCGGCGCGCCCGAACTGCTCGCGACCGGCCTCGTCAAGGCTTTCGCGAACGGCGGTTTCAAGGTCCTCGCCCGCGGCGAACTCACCGTCAAGAATCTCCAGGTCAAAGCCAATGCGGTTTCCGCCGCGGCCAAGGCCAAGATCGAGGCTCTCGGCGGTTCCGTCGAAATCGTGAAATAACCGCGTTTCCACGGACAAGCGGAAAGCGCGGCTCCATCGGAGCCGCGCTTTTCTTTTTTTTGAAACAAATCCGCGATGCCAAGTGCGGAGCCTGTCCCCGCATTTCGCGGTAAACTTGCAACTGATTGACTTGCCGCACTTGCCAACTTGGCAACTGACAACGAGCACATCCGGTCGGATATCAGTTGTCAAGTGTTTCAGTGCAGGACAGTTACAAGTCGGTAAACTGCGGGGTGTGTCCCTGCATTTCCGCCGTACAGTGTTTGCAGGACGGGCAGGATGAGTAAGACACGCGGGACGGGCGGAACCGCAAGTGCGGGGTTCGCTTTACCCTCGAACGTCTTTCTGATAAAATCCGCGCCATGAAATCTGCTACATTTTCCGCCGTCGCCGCGATGGTTTTCGGGACGGTTTCCGTTTCGTTCGCCGCCGGAGAGGCGCAGTTCGACCAACTCGCCGACGGGAAAGCTCCGCCGGAAAAAAGGTTGCAGGATCGCGCGGATGCGTTCCGCGGTCTCGCGCAGCAATTCGGTTCCGGCGACGATAAAACGGACGTCATGGCGGACGGTGCGGAATACAATTTTTCCGATGTCGGCGACGACTCCGGCTGGACGACTTTCAAGGGCAACGTCGCGATCCGGTACAAGGGTTACGAGCTGCGCGCGGACCGGATCCGCTACAACGTCAACACCGGTGACGCGGAGGCCACCGGCAACGTCGCTCTCGTCGGTGAGGACGGCACGCTGTGGAAGGGAGACGAGCTCGCCGTCAATCTCAAAAAAAAGGCGGGCCACGCCAAGAATCTCGATCTTTACACCGAGCCGTTCCGCATCATGGCGACCGGAGGTGCGATCGACGCCGGCGTGCGCACCAACAGCGTTTACGAAATCGAAAACGCGCTGATCACCACTTGCTCAAACGACATCGATCATCTCCACTATTCCGTGAAAGCCAGCCGCGCGCGCATCCGTCCCGGCGACGACGTCACGGCGTGGGGCGTGACGCCGCGTCTCTTCGGCGTGCCGTTTTTCTACATTCCGTATTACTGGAAGGATCTGCTCAACCATTACGGGTTCCGCTTCCAGCCCGGCTACAAGAGTTCGTGGGGCGCGTATCTGCTTTCGACGTACAAATTCCCGATCGTGCGCGACAAGGTCGCCGGCGATTTCATCGATTCCTACACGTTCCTCGACTACCGGGCCGACCGCGGCGTAGCCTACGGCGAAAAGATCAAGTGGGAGTTCGCCAACGGCGAGTCGTTCGGCTTTTTGACCGGCTATTACATGCCGGATGACGACGATCTGCACGCAGGAACGTACCCCTTGGACACCGACGACCGCTACCGCGTCCGTTTCGAGCACACGTGGAACGCCACCGACCGCGATCAGGTGCTGCTGCAGGCGCTGTACGTGTCCGACACGCGCATGCAGCGCGATTTCTTCAAGCGCGAGTACCGCGTGATGACCGAGCCCGACAACTTCGCCTCGTGGTCGCATTACGCCGAGACGTGGTCCGCCGGCGCGACCGCGCGCTTCCGCCTCAATGATTTCTACGACGTGGTGGAACAGCTGCCCGAGGTGTGGTTCGACAACAATTCGGCCGAGCTCTGGGGGTCCGGCGTGTATCTCGACAACACGTTTTCCGCGGGCTTCTACCGCCGCCGCTTCGCGGAAACTTCCGACACCGACGAAGGCAACGCGCTCATCGAGGCCGGAAACTACGATTCTTTCCGCGCCGACGCCAGCGCGACGCTTTCGTATCCGCGCACGTATTTCGGGTTCCTTTCGCTCGTGCCGCGCGTGGGATACCGCGCCACGTGGTACGGTAAAACCAAGCTCGCCCGCACCGAGGAATACATCGAAACCAACTCGTTCACAAATGAGCTCGGCGACGCGGTTTCGACTTCGGAAACCAAGGAACGCACGGTTTACGACGAAGGCGACTCCGATCTGCGTTCGCTCTTCGAGATCGGTCTCGAGGCGACGACCCGCGGCTACGGCTTCTGGAACGCGCCCGACGGCGCCGTCTGGCGTCACGTGATCGAACCGTACGCGAACTGGACTTACATTCCCGAGCCGAATCTGCGTCCCGACGATCTTTGGACGTTCGACAGCATCGACAAGCTCGACCGCGCCCACACGCTGCGGCTCGGGTACCGCCAGCGTTGGCAGCGCAAAACGAAGAACGACGGCGCGTTCGAGCCGTTCTATCTCGACACTTGGATCGACCTCGATTTCGACGACGAGTTCGCCGATACCGAAACGTTCGCCGGTTGCGGCGTCGACGCGCGTTACCGCCCCGCGAAATGGATGCAGATCAAGGTCTACGGAGAGTACGACAATCAGGAGGAGCTGCTGCATGACGGCGAACTTTCGCTGGCCGCGTGGCACGATGTCTTCCGCTGCACCGTCCAGTATCTCTACAACGAGGAATCCGACGGCGACAAGAACAGCTGCTTCCAGGGCGGCGTGACCTGGTACCCGAACGAGCGTTGGGGTTTCCACGTCTACGGCCGTTACGAATTCGAGAGCAGCCAGGTCGAGGAAGTCGGCGCATGGATCCAGCACGTCTGGGACTGCATCGGCATCCGCACCGCGTTCGGCATCGAACCCGGCTACACCGATGCGCGCGGCGTGAAGGAGGAGGACGATTGGTCGTTCGCCGTCACGGGCTGGCTCACCGATCTCACGCCAGACAGCATGTACGAGGAGGACGAACGTTGAATTCGTCCGGCGTCGCGGATGGATTTCCGCGATTCAACCTGCTCGGCGTGCACCTTACGGCGACGCGTCTCGAACGCGCCGTCGACCGCGTGATCGAATTCGCGCGCGACGCCGGCGGACGTCGTTACGTCTGCGTGTTCGCCGTCGATTCCGTGCTCAAATGCCACGACGATCCGCGCCTGACGGAGATAGCGAACGGGTCCGCCATGACGTTGTGCGACGGCATGCCGCTCGTGTTCGTGGGGCGCAGGTTCGCCAAGGCCGACATGTCGCGCTGCTACGGTCCGGACGTGATGCTCGGCGTGTCCGACCGCGGCCGCGCCGCCGGACTGCGCCACTTTTACTACGGAGGCTCCGACGAGAAGACCGTCGCTCTGCTGCGGAAAAACCTCGAGGAGAAATTTCCGGGATTGTCCGTCGTCGGTCATTACGTGCCGCCGTTCCGTCCTCTCACGGAAGAGGAAAAGGCGGATGTCGTTAAGCGCATCGACGAATCAGGCGCGGACGTGGTGTGGATAGGCATCGGAACGCCGAAACAGGATTTCTGGGCCGAAGAAATGCGTCCGCTCCTGAAAGCCCCCGTTCTGGTGGCCGTCGGCGCCGCGTTCAACTTTCACGCCGGCACCGTTTCGCAGGCGCCGCTGTGGATGCGCCGCTCCGGTCTCGAGTGGTTTTTCCGTTTGTGCGCCGAGCCGCGCCGTCTGTGGAGACGGTACGTCCTGGGCAATCCCAGATTCGTTTTTCTCGTTCTCAAACAATTGCTGACGGGCAGGCCGGCGCCGCTTGGCGCCGTTTGTCCTGAAAACAAACCCAACACCCGGAATCCCGGGATTTTCAAATGAAACAGAACCATCCCTCTCTTGAAACCCGTGGAACCGCGTGCGCCGCGCCGTCGCCTTCGATCTGGAATGAATGCGAATGGATCAGCGCGGCCGATGCGCCCGTCGCGGACGAAGCCCGCCGCAGGCTCGAACGCGCGGCCGACGGCACCAGCTGGTTTTTCACCGAACTCGTCAACTCCCGTGCGGTCAGGAAGGCGACGTGGTGCATCGCCGCGCTCGGCGTCTGCGAAATTTTCGTCAACGGAAAGCGCATAGGCGATGACGCGCTCAAACCGGGGTTCACGCACACCGCCAAGACGAAGTACGCGTTCACGTACGACGTCACCGACGCGTTCAACGCCGGCGCCGGAGAGAAAAACGTCCTCGCGGCAGAGACGTCGTCCGGCTGGTGGTCGGGCAAAATCGTCTCCTACGCCGGGAAAAAGACCGGCATCCGCGGCGCTTTGATCGTGGAATACGCGAACGGCTCCACGGAGGTGTTCGGCACGCGCGCGGCGACATGGAAGGCCGGCGTCGCCGGCCCGGTCGTCCACGCCGGCATTTTCGACGGCGAAGAATACGATGCGCGCATTCCGGCGCCGCTTTTCGGAAACGCCGCGTTCGCCGACGCCGAACGCAACGACGAGTTCAACGGTGAAATCTTCTTCACCGCGGGCGCGGAGGTCTGCCGCCGTTACGACAAAGCCATGACTCCCGTCGCGGCGTATGCGTGGAAGGGCGTCACCGGCGCGTCGGAGCCCGCCGCCGGGACGGTCGTGAAAACGCGCGAGTTCGAGCCGTGCGGGAAATTCGAACTCCATGCGGGCGAGACGCTCGTCGTCGATTTCGGACAGAATGCGGCGGCGGTTCCGGCGTTCACGATGCGCGCGAAGCCGTGCACCGTGCTCACCTGCCTGCCGGGTGAAATGCTCAACGACGGCAACGGCGACAAATCGCGCGGCTGCGACGGACCGTGCGGCTCCGTCTACCGCGGCAACCTGCGCATGCCGGATCGCGGAATGCGCCTCGTGTACACGTTCGCCGACAACGGCGGCGCGTCCGTGTTCCACATGCCGCGCCACACGTTCTTCGGATACCGCTACATTTCCGTCACCGCGACGGACGACGTGACCATCGAGGCCGTGGAAAGCGTGCCCGTGACGTCCATTGCGAAAAAACTCGAACTCGGTTCGATCGAGACGGGCGAGGCCGACGTCAACAAACTCATTTCCAACGTCTACTGGGGCCAGCTCTCCAACTACCTCTCCGTGACCACGGACTGCCCGCAGCGCAACGAACGCCTCGGGTGGACGGCCGACACGCAGGTGTTCGCCGAAGCAGGATCGTTCAACGCGGACACGTACGACTTCTTCGTCAAGTGGATGCGCGACGAGCGCGACAGCCAGCACGAGGCCGGCGGCTTCCCGGGCGTGGCGCCGCGCGCGCAGTACGGCAACGAGCCGATGCGCCTCGGCTGGGCCGACGCCGGCGTGATCGTGCCGTACAGAATCTGGAAACAGTTCGGGAAAACCGGAATCATCCGCGACAACTGGGCGGCGATGGCCCGCTACGTGGCGCACGTCGACGAAACCAAATACGAGACCGCGGCGATCCGCGGGGAGTGCGGCAATTACCAGTGGGCCGACTGGCTCAGCTACGAGG
>JAZUJQ010000379.1:0-1544 GCA_045642845.1 Kiritimatiellia bacterium | reverse complement strand
ACGGCCTGCGGCGATCGGCCCAATCTCTACGCCCTCATGCTCGGACCGTCCGCGAGCGGCAAGTCGTTCCCGCAGCGGACGAACCGCAAGTTCGCCCGTGCGCTCGGCATCGGCAACACGATGGTCTCGAACGTCGGGAGCGGACAGGGATTGGAAGACGCGTTCATCCGCGCCCCGCAAGGCGTGCTGTTCACGCTCGACGAGATGCAGAAATTCCTCGGCGCGATGCGCGGCACCGACAACGCGAATGCGGAAGGCATTAACAAGACGCTGCTCGAGATGTATTCCGCGTCGTCGGACGTCTTTTACACGCGGCGCCTCGCCTTGCCGGCGCACGGGCGCACGCCGACGGCACGCCCCGATTCGTTCGACAATCCGCACCTCACGATCCATGCGAGCGGCATCGCCGACCTGGTATTCCAGAACCTGAGTGCGGACAACCTGACGGACGGACTGCTTGGGCGCTTCCTCCTGTTCGAGACCGACGTCCGAGGCGAGGCGAACGACGACTGCCGCGAAGACGTGCTTCCGCGTGCGACGTTCGAGAAGGCCGCCGCGCTCATCCGCGGGTACGACGTCGTCTCGACGGCGTTGCCGCCCTGGATTCCGGGCGGCGCGGCGGGCGACGCCGGTAAGGTCGTCCCGCTCGACGACGAGGCGAATGCGCTCCGCGCCGAATTCGGAAAGGAGGCCGACCGCCGCTTCGACGCGGCGACGGGCGATGACCGCGTCGCCGCCCAGGCGCTGTGGGGACGTACGCTCGAAAAGACGATGAAGCTCGCGCTCGTCTTCGCGGTCTCCGTCCAGCCGGAGACACCCGTCATCACCGGCGACACCCTGCGCCGCGCGTGGGCGGTCGCCGAACACGCGACGCGGCGGCTCCTCTTCCTCGCGGCGACATACACGGCACGCGGCGAGTACGACGCGAAGGCCAAGCGGGTCCTGCGCTTCCTGCGCGAAGCGCGGCGTCCGCTCTCGCGGTCGGTGCTTGTCCGGAAGATGCATGAAAGTACAAAGGACCTCGAACCCGTATTCCAAACATTGGTGGAAACCAAACAGATTTTCATCCGGCAGGACAAGAGCGACGGCGGGCGCCGTCCAACTCTGATCGGCCTGGTGAAGTAAACACAAAACAAAAAACAAAGAAAGGAGCAAATCATGGCTAGGGTTCATAAGTACAAATACGGTGGTTCGACCACATCCACTCACACAAGGTGTCCGGCGCGCGTGCTGCTGGGCGGACGCTGCAACGGGAAGTGTCCGTATTACTGCGGGCCCTGCTCGGAATGCAACGGTCTGCATTGGCTCGACCATGAGCGGCTGGTGACGGACAAAGACGGGCGTCAGATGTTCGTCTCGTCGCACCACGGCGGCGAGTGTCCGTTTTATCTCGAGAACGCCGATTTCGAGGCGTACCTCGAAGTCCACGGCCTTGAGATCGAGACTGCGCTCGTCCCGGTCGCCAGTCTTCCGCGCCCGGATTTTGAAGTCCGCTTTCGTGTGACGCGCTGATCCGTCTCCCGTCCCGCGCGGCGGCGAACTGC
>JAZUJQ010000378.1:0-4379 GCA_045642845.1 Kiritimatiellia bacterium | reverse complement strand
CGTTCATGATCCCGAATTCGCGCAGCAGGCGGTTGCCCGGCCAGTCGTTCGCGCAAGCCGAACCTTTCGTTTCGAGTTCTTTTTGCCACCACGGCCACGCGCGGCCGGTCACGAGAAGCCCGCCGCCGTTTTCGACGTATTCGACGAGCGCCGGGATTTCCGCTTCCGCGACCTTGGATCCGTCCACTTCCTTGAAGTTGCCGAACCATGCGCCGTTCTTGAGCCAGCCGCGGACGTTGCCGACGAATTTGGAGAATTCCCGGTCGCCGTTCGACGGGTCGTCGACGGAGAGGTGGAACACGCGGCCTTTTCCGCGGAACGCTCCCGCGCCCCAGCAGGCGGGCAGGTTGTCCCATGTGCGTGCGCCGAGCACGGGGAAGGCGTCGCCGCCGATCACGTAGACCTGACCGGGCAGGGTGCGCGGATTGACTCCGCCCACGCCGTCGATGATCCGGTTGCGCGCGTCAAGCGCCGCTTCGCCCAGTTTTTCGCCCCACGGCGCGGACGAAGCCTTCGTGGCCAGCGCGCCGTCGACGCAGACGCGCATTCCGATGGCGCCGCTCGCCGACGTCGGCGGGAAAAACGCCGCGAGGCCTTTGTTCACGGGTTTGCAGAAATCTGGCTTGCCGTAGAATTCATTCCAGAATCCGCCGCCCGCGATCGCGCGTTTGGTGTCGGCGCTTTCGACTTTGCCGGTCGGATCTTTGCCGTTGCATTCCGGAGTGTCGCGGACGTTCCAGACGAGGTAGTCGAGAAGCTGTTCCCACACGTTGCCGTGCATGTCGTAGATGCCCCAGAGATTCGGTTCGTAGCTTCCCACTACGGCCGGTCCGTCCTTTTCGGAGCCGTTGCCGTAGTAGCGGCCGAGCCTGTCCAGCACGCGGTCGCATTCGATTTCCTTGTCGCCGGACCACGGGCGGACGGCCTTGTAGCCGTCGCTTTTTTCGCCGTTGTTCCATGTGTTGGTCGAACCCGAGCGGCACGCGGTTTCCCACTGGGCTTCCGTCGGCAGATCGAACTCCGCGCGGAATCCGGTGATTTCCCGCAGTTTGCCGAGGAACGAGCGTCCCGAGACCTTGTGTCCGGTTTTCGGCCAGATGACGCCGTCTTCCGCACCGCCGCGCGCGCCGGCGTTCGAGACGTCGTTGGCGGGTTTGAATCCCTGGAATCCTTCGCTCGTTCCGACGGATCCTTTCCATTCTCCGGTCACGTTGAACCACTGCTGGCGCGTGACTTCGTAAACGCCGATGTAGAACGGTCGCGTGAATTCGACTTCACGCGCCGGCTGTTTCGCGCCGAGCGTGTATTTGCCGGCTTCGATGCGGCGCAGCAGCAGCCAGTCGCCCTTCCAGCGGTCGCTCTTTTCTCCGCCCGGGATGTCTTTGCGCGTCTTGTAGAGTTCGATGGTTCCGACTTTGCTTCCGGTGAGGCACACGCCCATGTAGTCGCCCTCGACAGGTTCGGTTTCCAACGGAGTGTACGGCTCGATCAGCATGTCCGCGAAGAGTTCTTCCGGCGCCCTGGGGTAGGCCGCGCACTCGGCGAGCGTCTCTTCCGTGATCGGCATGTTCCAAAGCGTCATGACCTCCGCGACGTTGGCGTTCGCCGCTTTCGAGAACTCGCGGGCGAAGACGTTCCACTTGTCGGCGTCGTCCTTCGGGTGCGTGAAGCCGGGCTCCTGGTAGCGTGCGAACGTTTTCGCGTACGCATCCCAGCCGAAGACGTCGGCCAGACGCGCGTAGAATTCGAGCGCGAGGAAATACGCGTTCTGGAAGGTCTTGAAGTCCCTTCCGTTGCCGACCCAGCGGCGGACCGTCATGGCGGAACGGCGGCGCGCCGTCTCGAAGCCGTTGGCGCGGTAGTCGCGGCCGGAGGCCCGGTTGATGGCAAGAAGCGTGAAGATGTTGCACGTGACTTCGCCCATTCCGTCCGGGGTCCAGTCCTGAACCTGGTGGTTGTGGCCGATTTCGTGGTAGATGCCCCAGCCGCCGCCTTTTTCCAGCGTCGCCTTGTCGACCGAGATGTCGCAATGCGCCGATGAATCGGTGTGGCACATCATGGGGTAGCCGTTGTGGAGAAACCCGGCCACGAGCTGCACGTCCGAGCAGAAGCGTTCGGGGTAGGCGCGGCTGCCTTTGCGGCCGGAGAGCCACCAGTCGTCGTCGAGCACCTTGTCCCAGTATTTCGCGATCCATTCGGGATCGGCCTGCGCGGCGCCCTCGATGTCGGCGGTGACGATGAACCGCTCGCCCTCGATCTCCGCCTGCGGCGCGCCGGTGGTACGGCATTCTTCGGCGAATTTCTCGTTCGTGTCGCGACCGAGCTTGAACCACGGAGCCATCACGCCGCCCTTGAACGATGCGGACATGACGCCGGAAAGGTTCTCCGGCACGACGATGTAGACAAGACCCCCGAACGGCGAAGTCACTGTCGTCGAGTCTTTTTCAAGCGGTATTTCAAGCGTCACCTTCGGAAAACGCCGCCATCCGGACGACAGCGAGGAAAGATCGTCGGACGTCGTGCCGATGCGGAGACGCAGTCCGAGGCCGGTTTTGTCGGCCGGGATTTCCACGGTGACCGGTTCGCCGGCGACGGCGAACACGCCGGTGGAATGCCAGCGCGGGATCGAGCAGTCGATGTCGCCCGTGCGTTCGATTTTCGGCGTGCCGGGTTTGACGAGACGCGGGTACGATTCCGCCGCCGGATCGGCGGGCCACGCCCTCATCGGATCGGATTCGTATCCGGCCTTGCGGGCGAGAATGGCGAGACGGGCGAAAACGTCTTCCGGTTCGACGGGCGTTCTCTCGGAAGGAACTTTGTTCGCGTTCGGGTTGGACGCGAATGCCGCGAAACGCGCGGCGAGTTCAGTCGGCATGGTCGGAGGCAGCGCGGCGGCGGCCTGCGAGAGCATCGTGGAAACCTGTTTGCGCTGGGCCTTGTCGGCGTAGGATTCCGCTGCGGCGATGTCGAGCGCTTCGCTCACGCGCGTGCCGCGCGGCGCCGACTCGGGATCCGCCGTGAAAAAATCCCCATCCGTTTGGATGCAGCCGATGTCGCCCTGCAGAATGCCCATCGGTGCGAACACGAGGTTGTCCACGAAGTCTTTTGTGAATGATTTCGCGGGATTGAACTGTTTCCACGCCCAGCCGAGGCCCGAGCCTATCAGCGCGCCGCCGTTTTCAACGTAATCGACGCACGTCTTCGCCATGTCGGCGTCGAAATTGCCGATGACGACCAGATCGTATCCGCTGAAATCCGTCGAATCGATGAGTTCGACCGCGATTCCGTAAACTTCGCGGAACGTGCGTGCGACGTTCGGGTTTTTCAAAACGCCGATTTTCGGGTTTTCCTTGCCGTCGACGGCCCAGCGGACCGCGTTCTGCATGAATCGCTTCGAATCGTCGTCTGTCGGCCCGCGTTCAATGAACCCGGGATGTCCGAAGTAGATGGCGCGGCCTTTGCCGAAAACGGATCCCGCGGCCGCGAAGGTCGCCGTCCCGTCCCAGTTTTTCGCGCGGAGCATGCCGAATGCGTTTTCGGTGAGCGCCAGCGTCGTTCCCGGCAACGCGTTCGGGCATGTCATGCCTTTGGTTCCGGAGAATATTTCCGACCTTTCCACGGCGGCGTTCGCGCAAACGGCGAACAAAATTGCGGCAAATGTGATTTTCTTCATTTTCGATGCGTTGATTTGAACGTGATCGTCGCAACGGATTATACCAACCGACGTGCGTTTTGTTCAAACGCCGTTTGTGTGTAACCCGTCCTGGAACGGATCCGGAAACCGAAGGCTGAGGTTGAATGCCAAGATTGAGAAAATGCAGGTGACTCTGTTTGCGCCCGGCGAGTTTGTCGGAGGCGATGAGGGCCACGAGCACGGACGTGCGCCCGTAGGCCGTGGCGTCCAGTCCGGACGAGTCGATCGAGCGCCGCCCGCCGTTGACAGCGCCGGCGTGTCGAAAAGGGCGGGGGAGTCGTTGTCCTGGTTCCCGGCGATGCGGGAGTATTCGTTGAGCGCGTCCGAAATCCCCGCCGACGGCTTCACTTCGATGACGTCGATGCTCCGGATGTTGCGGTTGTGGTCAGTGATGATATTTTCGCCGACCGTTTGAGTTTTCCCCGGTCCGCGCACGAGCGATCCGTGCAGTCGCTTTTCGGCGTTTCCCGCTTATGACAAGAACGGATGCGCGGTTGCTTGACCATGCGTGATTCGGTATAATGTAACGATACAGATTTGCGGTTTTCAAATCCAAATTGAAAAACATGAAAAAATTGCATTTTTCCGAGGCGATCGCCATCGCCGCCTGCGCCGTTTCCGCGGTTCAGGCCGCGGATTTCAAAGTCGTTTTCGACGCCAACGGCGGCAGCGCCTACAACGAGGG
>JAZUJQ010000377.1:0-3551 GCA_045642845.1 Kiritimatiellia bacterium | reverse complement strand
GAGCGCGGTGCAACGGGGCGTTTCGGTGGCCGCCGGCGCGCAGACCGGACCCTTGCACGCTTCGCACGCGAGCGCCGGATCCACGCCCGGGAGCCGGTCCGACGAAGTCTGGAAAAAAACCGGAACGGGGAACAGCGTTTCTTCGCCGAGAGCCATCGCGTCCGCGAACGACCGTTCGAGGAACATCGAAAAGAGCACCTTCGACGCGAGGCTTTCGCGTTTCGATATCGCGGAGAAGGAAGTCGCGCTGTCGCCGGTTTCCTTTCTGTATTCCTGGATGCGGCCGTTGTAGCGGGTGCGCAGAAACGAACGGAACGCGGACAGCGCGGTCGAGGACGTGTCCTGGAGATCCGCGGCGGCGAAGAGACGGCACGCGACGGGCGCGGTCTTGAACGAGTTCGTGAAATCGCCGAGATCGTTTTTCCAGATCGAAGCCCAGAACTCGCGCGCCGAGGGATTCGTCACGGCGTACCTGATAGAAACGGAATTCGGTTGCGGCCAGCATTCGTCTTCCGGCCGCACGCCCGGCATCACGCCCATCGCCGCGTGGGAATACGGCGGAATCGCCAGATCGCAGATGAGCGGAAGTCCCGACGACGCGGGCCGGCGGAGCTGCGTCATGTTGCGGCGCGGCAGCGGATTCGGGCGGTACGTCCTGCGCCATTTGTGCGATGCGGTGAGCGCGAACGCGCCGAAACCGAGTTTTCCGGCGTCTTCGGCGTCCGGCAGACGTTCGTAGAGAAACGCTTCTTCCGGCGCGCACCCGATCGCTTTGACCTCGGTGTCGAGATCCGCGTCTTCGGGAATGAAATCGATCAGCGTGAACGCCGACGCCCGGAGCGCCGCCGCGGCGGCGATGCAAACGAGTGAAGTGCAATGCTTCATTCGGTGAAACAAACGGCTTTCGCGGACGTGCAGCGGCGCGTGGCGCGGTCTATTTCGAAAATGCAGCCGTGGAGTCCGGCCGGACCCTCGGCGATGTCGAATTTCGTCGGCATTCCGGAGAGGAATTTTTTGATCACCGGTTGAACCGCGCGGCCGATCACGGAATCGCCGGGACCCGTCATTCCCAGGTCCGTGATGTAGCCGGTGCCGCCCGGCAGGACGGTCGCGTCGGAGGTCTGCACGTGGGTGTGCGTGCCGTAGACGGCCGCGACGCGTCCGTCGAGATAACGCCCCATGCAGATTTTTTCGCTCGTCGCCTCGGCGTGGAAATCGACGAGAACGACCGCATCCCGCGGGATCGGACCCTTCAGCAGCGCGTCGGCGGCCGTGAACGGATTGTCCGCGGGATTCATGAAAACGCGCCCCAGCAGATTCATGACGACGACGGGACCGAGCGCGGTTTGGACGGTGGTCCAGGCGCGGCCCGGGCAGCCCTCGCCGAAATTGGCGGGGCGGACGACCCTGGCGTCGTTCTGCAGAAACGAAACCGTTTCTTTCTGATCCCAGGTGTGGTCTCCGAGCGTGACGGCGTCGGCGCCTGCCTTGAACAATTCGTCGGCCAGGGCCGCGGTTATGCCGCGCCCGGCGGCGGCGTTTTCGCCGTTCACGATCACGGCGTGCACCTCTCCGCTTTCACGCAGACGCGGCACCGTTTTCGCGAACACGCGGCGCCCGGGGGCGCCGACCACATCTCCAACGCAAAGTATCTTCATGCGGACGAGAATAGCAAAATTGAAAAGGAGCGGCGATCGCGCGCGCGGGCGGCGATCCTCCGTCGCATCGCCACGGCGACCGTTGAGATTTGGTCCGCATGCTCGCGCCGTACGCGCTGTGCGCGAGAGGCGCGTGTCTGGCCGTGATGTTCGCCGCATGGCTGAAATGGCGGCGGAAGGGTGCGCTGATCGCATTGGCGCTGATGGCGCTTGCGGCGGTCGGCTCGGCGTGGTTTCTCTGGAAGGGAAGCCTCGTGAGCAATCCTCGCGGGCGGCGCGGCGGAGTATTCGCGCGGGCTGCCGCTGAAGGGCGGGGGCGCGAAAATCAAGTTGTACACCGGCGGGGATGCCGATCTGCAGTGCTTCGGTTACGCCGTGCTGGACGATGACATTCTGAGCAACGCCGAGCAGTGCGCTGACGTGTGCATGAGGCTCAGGGCGGAATACCTGTTCAAGAACCGCCGCTACGATGAAATACGCTTCATGGACTGCGACGGAAAGTGGCTGAACTACACCGGCGGCGGCGACCGGAAGGCCTTCGAGAAATTTCTCAAGCGCGTGTACGGCGTGGCGAGCACGTTCAGTTTGAGCCGAAGTCTGGAGACCCGCGCGCTTGCGGATGCGCGGCCCGGCGACGTTCTGGTGTATCCGTCGCGCGTGAAGGGACACCACGGGCATGCTGTTTACGTGGCGGAGTGGCGCACGACCGCAGTGGCAGGGTTGCGCTGATGATCGTCGAAGGAAACACGCCCGCGCGAAACAAACACGTGCTGCGCAACGTTCTCGCCCCGACCCATCCGGCGTGGTTCGTGCTTGATGCCGACGCCGACCCGATCGCCATATTGCCCATCCTGTTCAAAAAGGAAGAGCTGAGACACTGGTGGCCGCTTCGCCGGTTCCCTGAAAGCGTGATGTTCCGCCGAAAAATCCTTCTTGATTTCCTCGTTCGACCTCTCTATAATGTTCGCCATTGAACCAAACCGTCCAACAAAATCGGTCGTAATGAAAAAATCCTTGTTCTCGCTTGCTTGCGCCGCCGCGCTTCTCGCCGGTTGCGAATGGTCCAGCTCCGGTCACGAAGATTCGTGGAGCGATTCGTACAACACCATGAATTTCGCCGGTACGTACCGCACCGCGGCGACAGCCACGGCGGAAGATTCCGGCAGCGGCACGGTCGAGACTCCGGTCAACAACCAGTATCAGGGCGATGTCACGTCGAGCGACGGCAAGTCCTGCGCCGGCTCTCTCAAGATGTCCCCGGTTCTCCTCGAGCGCGGCGTGACGATCACGCTCGACCTCGGCAGCGAAGGCACTTACGTGATGGCGGGTTCCGGCTCCGCCGGCTCCGTCGCCGAGCTCACCGGCAGCAAGATCACCGGTACCGCGACCGAATCCGGCGGTTGGTCCGCCGTCCTTTCCAGCACGATCGCCGGCGGCTTCAAGGCCAAGGTCTACGCCACCTACGCTTATTCCGGTTCTTCGGGCAGCACCACCAAGTCCGAAGCTCCCACGGCCATCACCGTCGTGCAGTCCGGCCAGAACCTCACGATGCGCATGAACAACGGCGTCGTGCTCACCGGCAAATTCACGCACGTGAACGTCGTTCAGGCGGCCGATGAAGGCGGTCAGGGCGGAATGTACAACGCGCAGTTCGAGGTCTCCGGCGGCACCTACCGCTACGTCGGCACGCTGACCCATGTCTCTCCGACCCAGCGCCAGATCAACGGCACGCTCACGCACGGCAACAGCGCGTGGGATGTCAGCGGCACAAGCGGCAGCGGCTCGTCTTCGAACTGAGGCCGTGGGCTGGGTCCCATGGCTTCCGTCAAACCGTCGATTCTCGTCGTAGACGACGAAATGAACACGCGCGAAGGGCTCGGAAGGGCCCTTCGC
>JAZUJQ010000376.1:0-1653 GCA_045642845.1 Kiritimatiellia bacterium | reverse complement strand
GTGCCACCGGCCCAGGCAGAAGCCGGGGCCGAGACGGCCCGCGCGGCCCGTGCGCTGATGCGCGCGGCCGCGCGAAATCCGTATCGTTTCGAGATGGTTCATCCCCGTCGCCGCGGAAAAACGCGACACGCGCGCCATGCCGGAATCGACGACGCACGAAACGCCGTCGATCGTGAGCGACGACTCCGCGATCGACGTCGCGAGCACGACCTTGCGGCGACCGGGCGGCGACGGCCTGAGCGCGAAATCCTGTTCTCCCCGCGGCACCGGGAGGTACAGCGGCGGGACGCCGACGTCCGCGCCGACGGCATGCGGCTCGGAAAGGATGCCGGCGCACGCGCGTATTTCACCCTCGCCCGGCAGAAAAGCGAGCACGGAGCCTTCGTGTTCCGCGAGCGCGCGGCGCACCCCGGCCGCGGTTCTGCGCGCGATCGACGGCTCGTTGCGCAGAACGAGATACTCGGTCTCGACGGGGAACATCCGTCCGTCGGCGGAGACGACCGGGGCGGCGGGTTCCCCTTCCGCGGCGAGCCGTCCGGCGATGAACCCGGCGTCGATGGTGGCGGACATCACCAGCAGGCGCAGATCGGGACGCAGGGCGCGCTGCACGTCGAGCGCCAGAGCGAAACCGAAATCGGCGTGAATCGAGCGTTCGTGGAATTCGTCGAAAATCACCAGCCCGACGTCGGAAAGCTCCGGATCGGAAAGAATGCGGCGGGAAAGCAGGCCTTCGGTCAGTACTTCGATGCGGGTTTCGCGCGAAGTCTTTTTCTCGAGCCGAATGTGGTATCCGACGAGACCTCCGAGCGGAGAGCCCGAAAGGTCCGCCATGCGCCAGGCCGCGGCACGGGCCGCCATCCGACGGGGTTCCAACAGCAGAATTTTCTTTCCGGCAAGCCACGGCTCGTCGAGCAACGCAAGAGGAACCAGTGTCGTCTTGCCGGAGCCCGGTGGCGCGGTGAGGACCGCTGCCACGTGGTCCTTCAGCGCCCGGCGAATGTCGGGAAACGCGCTACTGACCGGTAGGTTCGGAAGCTTCATGCCTGCGCGCGGCGCAGATCCTTCACGAAGAACTGGAGCGCCTCGTAATTGTCCCGGGAGAAATGGAACACCATGTCCAGTTTGTCGCCTTTTCGGAACGGCATTTCCGAATGCCCGAACAGAATGGCGGGAACGGGCGTCTCTTCAAGATCCAGACGCCAGTTGACGGACGTGCGCCCGAATTTCGACGGATCGGAAGCCAGCGTCACGCCCCGCATGCCGAGGAGCGGCTGCGGATTGAGCGTGCCGAACGGGCCGATCCGAACGAGCTCGCTCTCCAGGCGATCGGTCGCATCCTGCGGTTCGATCCAGACCTCGATGCGACGCTCCGTCCGCATGTCCAGACCATTTTCGGCCTCGGCGCAAACGGCCAAAAACCGCTGCTTGAACGTTTCCAGATTCTCGAGGCGCAACGTGAGCCCCGCGGCGGCGCGGTGGCCGCCGTGCGAAAGCAGCAGATCTTCGCAGCAATTGAGCAGTTTCGTGAGATCGAGACCGGGGATTTCGGGGCAGCGGGCGCTTCCGCGGACGACGCCTTCCTCGTCGTCGGACGTGAAGACGATGGTCGGCAAATGGTTGCGGTTGGAAATGCGCGAAGCGACGAGACCGATC
>JAZUJQ010000375.1:0-4638 GCA_045642845.1 Kiritimatiellia bacterium | reverse complement strand
GAGACGCGGCGAGACGCCGCATCTCCTACCTCCGACGGCGCGCCGCTTCGCGGCGTTCAGCCTGAGACTTTTTGCGCGACGAAAATCGAGTCGGTCGAGGTCGATCAATGCTGTTGTTCCGTTCTCTCCCGGATTCCTTGTCGCGCCGCCACGCATTGAATGAAATCCGGTGTTTGTGTAGACTCCGTCCGCATGATTGCATCACGGAACGGCAACATCATCCGTATCCGCCCGGGGAGCGGGTGGTACGACATCGATTGGAAGGAATTCTGGCGCAGCCGGGAACTCCTCCTCCTTTTGGTGAAACGCGACATATCCGTGGTTTACAAGCAGACCGTTCTGGGACCTCTTTGGTTTCTTCTGCAGCCGGTTCTCATGGCTTTGGTTTTTTCGGTTGTTTTCGGCCGGGTGGCGAAAATACCGACGGATGGTCTTCCGCGCATATTGTTCTACTTGAGCGGACTTATGATCTGGAATTATTTCCGCGGAACGCTCGACGGCGCCGGAAACGCCTTCATACACGCTCAATCGCTTTTTTCGAAAGTCTATTTTTCACGGCTTGTCGTGCCGGTTTCATTTCCGATTTCGCATCTCGTGTATCTCGGATGGAATTTCATGGTTTTCATGGGATTCTATACAATCAATGTCCTGCGCGGAGTCGATGTCCGTCCCACGGTTTGGGTCGTGTTTCTGCCGGTCTTGGTCGCGTACGTCGGACTTTCGGCATTGTCTTTCGGCCTCGTGATGTCCGCCATGACTACCAAGTACCGCGACCTGCGTTTCGCCATGCCGTTCATTCTGCAGGTCTGGATGTATGCATCGCCCGTCATTTATTCCATGCGCAACGTGACTACGCCGTGGATACGTACGGCGCTTTGTCTGAATCCGCTCACGTTTGCGTTGGAGAGCCTTCGCCACATGTTCTTCGGAACCGGTTGCATTTCATGGGAAACCGCGGCCGGCGGACTCGCAGTAACGCTCGTGTTTCTCGTCATCGGCCTCGGCGCCTTCAACCACGTGCAGCGCACGTTCGTCGACACCATCTAGGAAAAACGCCGTGACACCGATCGATTTTCCATCCGATTTCGCCATCCGGGCGCGCGATATCTGCAAGGACTACCGCCTCGGCGTCATAAACCGCAAAACGTTCCGTGACGAATTGATCTACCGCTGGATGCGTTTGCGTGGAAAGGATCCGCGGAATTCTCTGGGCAAGATCGGCAACAAAAGGCTGGAAGGCAACGGCGTTTTTCACGCGCTCGACCATGTTTCGTTCGACATCCGCAAGGGCGAGACCGTCGGTTTCATCGGGCGCAACGGCGCCGGAAAGTCGACGACCCTGAAAATCCTTTCCCGTATAACGATGCCGTCCTGCGGCGAAGCCTTTCTGCGCGGGCGCATCGGTTCGATGCTCGAAGTCGGCACGGGTTTTCATCCGGAACTCACCGGACGCGAAAATATTTTTCTCAACGGCATGGTTCTCGGAATGTCCCGGGACGAGATAGAGTCGAAGTTCGACGAGATCGTGGAATTTTCCGAAATCGGGGATTTTCTTGAAACGCCCGTGAAACGTTATTCCTCCGGAATGTACGTGAAGCTTGCGTTTTCCGTGGCGTCGTCTCTGGACACGGACATTCTTCTGCTGGACGAAGTGCTTGCGGTGGGCGACGCCGCGTTCCGTCAGAAATCTCTCGCACGCATGAAGAGCGTCGCCTCCGACGGCCGGACGATTCTCTTTGTTTCGCACAGCATGGCTAACATCCGCGAGATATGTTCCCGCTGCATCTGGTTCGACGGCGGGCGCATCCGCATGGACGGCCCGACTGACGAAGTCGTGTCGGCGTACGAAGCGGCGACGGTCGCCGCCGATTAGATTTCCGATTCCGTTTTTTCGGATTCGAACAACTCGCCGCGCACGTCCACATCCCGGAATCCGCGGTTGCTTTCCGGTGTGAACAGCATGGCTCCGAGATCGATTCTGGCGAAGTTGTGCGGAGCGACCTGTTTGCAGTACGGCGGTTCCTGGATGTAGCGCGGACCGTAGTCGTACGTGAGATAGTTCGTCGGATCAACCGGAACGGGCGCCTGAAAACCGTCGTCGAACGGAACTCTGCGTACGTCCTCCAGTCCCTGGAAGCGGATGGCGCCGCTCCCGATGCATTTTCCGGTGCTGTCGATCACTGCCTCCGGCGCGCGGCATCCGCGGCGGATTGAAATGACGCGTTCGAACACGCGGTGGTAGAACCCGATGGGAAGGATGCGTATCGCTTTGTAGAGCCACCAGGTCAGGGTGTTGCGGCATTCTCTTCTTTTCAGCTCCATCCAGTAAATCTGCAGAATGTAGCCGAGAAGGGCCGACAGTTTGTCATGGAAGAACCTGAGAAAACGGTTTCGGAACGTGGCGTCGTAGACTAGAATGTCGATGAACACGCCGTCTTCATTGGCGTGGATCGACGAATAGTTGGTGGAGAAATACGTTCCGCGCATCCGTATCTTGTCCACGACGTAGTGGCTTTTGGTCCGGTTGTAGTAACACGAATGCACGAATTCGGCGCCGAGTTCCTCGTCGCAGGCTTTGCGGAATCTGTCGAAATCCTCTCGCAGGAACCCGACGTCGAAATCGTCGTCCCATGGGATGCTGTGCCCGTAACGTATGGCGCCGAGCATTGTTCCGCCCGCGAGGAAATATTTTATTCCGTGTTTTTCGCAGATGCGGTCGATTTCACGCAGAATGCGCATTTCAACGGCTTTGATCTGCCGGAGGCGTCCACGGTAAATGGCGATGTTCTCTCCGTACGAAAAGCGTTCGTTCCAGGCGCGGCAGGCGCACTTCGCCAGGGTGTTTTCCACGATGCCTTCCGGGGCGAACCGCACCAGAGGCCATTGCGTTCCGTTGAACTTGAGCATGTCAAGACAACGGTGTTCGGGCGCGGCGGCCGGGGCGAGGCGTTCGTTCAGGGAGAGACGGTCGGAGAAGCGCCGGTGGAGCGCGCGTTTCAGATCCGCCGCGGACGCCTCGAACGACACGACGTTGTAAACGTGCCCGGTTTCGCCGTTGCAGACGGCCCACGCCGCCGCTGCAACGACTTCCGTCGCCGCCGTGTACGAGCGGACCGGCGTTGCGTCTGCGTCACCGACAGAGATGCTCTTCGCGGAGCCCGCTTCATTCACGAGAGCATCGATGATTTTCTGCGCTGGTCCGTCGCAGCCCGGACCGATGACGTTCACGCTGCGCAGCATCATCGCCGAGATCCCGTGATCGCGCACCCACGTCCGGCACAGCCGTTGCACGTCCAGAACGAACGCGAATTCCGCGCCTCCTCTTTCCGCGTTCCGCTCCAGCCATGCGTCGTACTCGCGCTCCGCGAGGTGCGTTACGCCGGCCGGAAGTCCGTTCGGTTCCGGACCGACGAGGCAGACGATGCAAAGATTTCCTTTCCCGGTCGAGGCGGCGAACAGGCTTTCCGCCAAGGCGAGCCAGCGCGGAGCGCAGGCGGTCGAGCGCGAATCGGCGAACATGAGAACGAGCGTGTCGCGGAACGTTCCGTGCGCGGATTCCGCCGATGCGGAAGTCTGCGACGCGTCGACGGTTTCGCCGCCGTCGGTGAAGAATTTTCCGGAAAGTTTTTTGACGGCTTCGGACGCTATCTCGCCGGGGCGCGACCCGTCTGAAAGCACAACGGCCCTGCGATACTTTTTGCGGCGGTGTTCATCGTTGTGCCGATCGGCTATGGTCTGCATGTTGACCGCCGATTTGAATGCATCGCAGGCGAGGGCCGTGTCGTCTTCCAAAATCAATTTGCCGAAATCCGGTGTCATTGGAAAATCCCGTTGTTGATGATGTCCAGCGCCGCGTCGGCGGCGTGCGGATGATTGATCGAAATCCGGGTTGCGAACGCCGCCCGTCCGTCGGCTTTTGAGTCGTTTCCGCGGAGCACGACTTCGCGCAGAAATGAGTCTATGTCTTCTGTCCGGCAGGCGATGTCGCAGTGCTTCAGGCACTCCTGTCCGTTCGAAAGGAATTTCCGCGGAATGTCTTCGGGCGATTTAAGCATGTAACAGCATGGCTTGCCGGTGTAAGCGTATTCCATGAGGAACGACGAGCAGTCCTGCACGATGGCGTCGGACGCGGCGAATTCGCGCATGTAATCCCCGCCTTCGCTCCAGAAGGCGTTCGGATGCGTCAGCCAGGCGTCTTTCCAGGCTCGGCAACGGGCCTTTCCCCAGAACTCCGCTCCTGCAAGAACATGGAAGAGAAACGGATGAGGACGGAATGCGAAATCGATTTCGGGAAAACGGTCCGGGAGTGTCGCGAAGAAGTCGGAAAACCTGAGGAAGTTGGAAAGCGAAAGCGTTTCGTTCAATCCGCCTTCGACCGAATGATGCACCGCGATGAGAACGCGTTTCCGACTCGTTTCATTCGGAGGAAATCCGGCCAGCGCATCCATTTTCACGGCGCCGGTCACGACTCCGTTCGCGCCGTCGACGGGAGACGTTTCTCTGTAGTACCCGAGCGTGTCTTCCGTCTCCAGAAACACCTTCCAGAAATACGAATAGTTCCGGAGGCCCAGAACGGACATGGCGAATTTCGTGCAGGGATATCCGTAGTTGACGTAGAGCCCGAGAAACGGACGTCTC
>JAZUJQ010000374.1:0-4659 GCA_045642845.1 Kiritimatiellia bacterium | reverse complement strand
GTCCATCGCGGATACGCCGGAAAACGGCTCCAGCTCGAACGCCAGCGCAGAGCGCAGGTTTTCCGGCGACAGGCCCGAAATTCTTGTTTTGGAAAGCCGCACGCGGTCCGAAAAAACTTCCGCGGACGCGACGGCTATTCTGGCGCGGCGCGGAGCGGAAAGCGCGGAAAACGCCGCCGCCGCATCGCGCGGGGAGACGTCAGGCAGGGGGCGGAGCGTTCCGCCACCGGATTCCCGTTCGGCGACCGAATCCCGGCCGAGAACGAGAAGGTGGACCGACTCGTTGTTTTGCATTTCAACAACTTAAACGCACGCGGACCGTAAAAAGTTCGGCAGGACATCCGCACGAGGCGAACGGTGGCAGGACAAGTGGGACGGGCAGGACGAGTATGACTGCGGTGGCAAAGACGCGGGGTGAAAAAACATGGGGATGCTGCGTCCCGCCGCGTCACATCCGATGCCTCGTATGGTGCAGAGACGCGGCGAGACGCCGCATCTCCTGCCTCTACCCGGCTTCGCGGCGCACAGCCGACGGACTTTCGGCGGGATTGAAATCGGGTCGATTGCGGTTGAGTGCAGTCGAGTAATTCTGTTCCGTTCCAAATCCCGTGAGCGCCGAATCGGTGGCGCGAAGCACTGTATATTCGGCGGAGCGGTAGCGGGAGCTTTACGGATCGGAGTTTCTTTTCAAACGCTGCCAAGGCGCGGGATGAAAGACTCCGACGGCTGGTAAAAAGGACTTTTTCCTCGGATCGGACTTTTTTCTGTACAATCAAGACACGTAACGGGGAAAAACATGGCTGATTCACGACGCGGCAAATCAAAGTCAATTTTCGAACGCCTGTTCGTTCTGTTCATGTTCGCGCTTTCGGCATGCGGATGCGGCGGCGTGAACGACGGCGTTCGCCGCGTGGACGTCGTCGGCGGCGTGACAATCGACATGGTCCCGATCAATGCACCGTCCGGCGTTTACTACATGCAGAAAACGGAGGTGCCGCAGGCGCTGTGGAAATCGGTAATGGGTGAAAATCCTTCGCATTTCAAAGACGACGACCGTCCGGTGGAACAGGTTTCATTGAACGATTGCCAAAGTTTCATCGAAAAATTGAACGGCTTGCCGTCCGTCGGAAAGTCCGGTCTCGTTTTCCGCCTTCCCACGGAAGAAGAATGGGAATACGCATGCCGCGCCGGAAGCGCCGGGAATTACTGCAAACTCGCCGACGGCACTGAAATAACCGCGGACACGCTTGAATCCGTGGCGTGGTACGGGGAGAGCGCGTTCACAGGTTCGACACATCCGGTCGGACGGAAGCAACCCAATGCGTTCGGACTCCACGACATGCTCGGCAACGCGGAGGAGTGGACTTCAACAGGCGATGTCGACAGCCGCGTGTGCCGTGGCGGCGGTTTTGATTCCAGCGCGCTCGACTGCGCATCCGGGGACCATTGCTGGAGCCATCAGTCCTTCTATTTCGACGACCTCGGCCTCCGCCTCGCCGCCTCGATCCGGACTTGCAGCGGAAACCCGTAAACACGAGCCGTCTCTGCACAAAGCGTCTCAGCGGACTCGGCCGTCCCGGATCCGACAGGTGAAAATGCGGTGGAATTCGATTTCCTCGTTCGCGAGCGTGAAAACGGGAAACGCCAGCGTGGAAAGCGATTCGCGCAGTTTCCCGAGGTAAGCGCCGTAATCGGCGTCGGATTCATCGGCGCCCGGACTCCGCAGCCCGATGAAAGTGAGCGCAGCGTCGGAGGAGTTGTCGGCGATGACGCTTGCGAACGGTTCCGCGGACTCGATTATCCGGGTTTCGGCTTTGACGCGTGCGTGGGAAAGAAACTCCGCGAGACGGCGTTCGGCCTCGGAGGCTTCGCGGTTCGCGACGATCATGTTGACGCGCAGGGTGTATCCGCGCCAGAAGTCCGCGCGTTGCAGAAGGAAGGCGAGGGCGAGCATCAGCGATCCGTTGGAATGCATTCCGCGCCACCAGATGTCGATCGCGCCGTCCGGGCGGATGTCTTCGTCGCCGTCGACGACGAGCACGTTCCTGCGGCGGGCGGACATCAGCCGCACGAGCGATGCGAACTCCGCCGCGTGTCCGACGTCGGGGTTGCCGATCAAGACGGTGTTCGGGACGAGCGGCCCGAACCCGTACGCCTGCAGCAGTTTCTTCATGCCGGACCAGACGTCGTCGTCGGGGACGAACTTCACCATCGCGTCTAGCTCGAGCCTGTCCGCTCCGCGCCGCACGGCGTCGCGCAGTTCCTCCGCGCGCGGAGTGTCCACGACTCCTTCCGGCAGCACCGAGGCGACGGTCACGAAACTCCGTCCCCCGGCGACGTCGCGCGCGAGCAGCAGCTGGCGGCGGTTTTTCATCGGCAGGTGCGTGAGCACGAGCAGATTGGGGCGCCAGTTGCGTTCGCGGTGCGCATCTTCGTCCGCCAGATCGCCGAACGCGCGGCGGACAAGCGCCATTCTCAGACCGGTGCGCATGTCGCCCCATTGCGCGCGCAGAGCCCTGTGCTTCACGGCCCAGTAAATGGCGCTTTCGCAGACGAGCGCCACGAACGTCCAGCCCGGACTGATCATGAACATGGCCACGAGACAGCCCGCGAAGCCGGCGAACGACAGCCACGCTTTCACGCGGAACGTCGGGCGCCACGACGGATTCGAAAGCGATTCTTCGAACGCGGCGGAGAGGTTGAGCAGCCCGTACGTCGAAAGATTGAAAAGCGTCAGCACCGGAGCGATGACGTTGATGTCGCCGAGCCACACGCACGCCGCCGCGATGGCGAAACAGCAGCACGACGCGACGCGCGGGTCGTCGGTGCGCCCGTATCCGCGCCCCAGAAACGCCGGAAGCAGACGGTCGCGCGCGAGCGCCTGCAGCACGCGCGGCGCGCAGAGGAAACTGCCGACCGCGCTCGACAGAGTGGCGGCCCACACGCCCGCCAGAACAAGAGCCGGCCATCGCGAACATTTTCCGAGCATCATCATGTCCGTGCGCAGGATTCCGGGGTCGTTCACGAACCCGTGAAGCACGATCGGCACCGACATGTAGACGATGTATCCGGCGAGCACGGCGGCGATCGTTCCGACCGGAATGGATCTGTCCGGCTTTCTCAGGTCGCCGGACATTCCGACGCCGGAAAGTATGCCTGTGACCGCCGGAAAGAACACGGCGAAGACCGGCCAGAAGCCGATCGCCCCGGGGACGTCGGCGGGCGGCGGCGCGGCGAGGTCCGCGGGCGTCCCGCCCAGAAAGAACGAAAAGAGCGACAATGCGATGGCCGCCATGATGAAATACTGGCTTTTGAGGGCGATGTCGGCGGAAATCGTCGAAACGGCGGCGAGCGTCGCAATGGTGACGAGTCCGACCACGCGCGGATCCCAGCCGGCGACCGCCGGAATCCCCGAGTTGACCAGCGCTTCCGCGAAGCCCGCGGCGTAGAACGACACGCTTATCGCCTGCGACAGCGCCAGAGGGACGCCGATCGCGGCGCCGGCCTCGAGTCCGAGCGAACGGGACAGGATGAAATACGCTCCGCCGCCTTTCATCCGCATGTTGGTAGCGAGCGCGGAAATCGAAAGCCCCGTCAGCAGCGTGATGCAGCTGCCGATCGTGACGATGAACAGCGTTGCCGCGAGTCCCACGTTGCCCAGCACCCATCCGAAGCGCAGGTACATCACCACGCCGATGATAGTCAGAATGCTCGGTGTGAACACTCCCTGAAAAGTCCCGAAGCCGTATCCGGCCGATTTTTCTTCCCTATCCATATCAGTGTGTTCTCCGGCGCGGATTATACAAAAAAGGGTTGCGTGCGTAAATCGATCGTTGGAAAAACAACCGGTGGGGCGGACTCCGTAAACAGGCGTTTCCATTGCGGTTTTCACAGGGGAGAAGAACGGGACGGGTCGAGTCGATCGCTGTCGAGTGCAATCGATCGCTGTCGAGCAATTCTGTTCCGCTCCAAATCCCGTGTGCGCCGAATCGGCGGTGCGTTGCGAAAACATTCTGCGGAGCGGTAGCGGCTGGGCTTCTAGAGTTTCTAGCGCTTCTGGAACAACTATTCACCATTCACTCTTCACCATCCACTCTTCACCATCCACTCTTCACTATCCACTCTTCACTATCCACGGCTCCGGCCACGGGCTGGTTTCCGCGGAATTCGAATCCGTGCGGCGGTTGATTTCGAGGGCGTTTTTCCGTAAAATCCGGCATCAACAATAAATACGAAAGGATTTGTTTATGCCTTCTTACGACATGACCGGTCACATCAAGGAGATCGGTGACGTTCAGACGTTTCCCAGCGGTTTCAGCAAGCGCGAAGTCGTGGTTTGCGACGACAACGAGCGTTTCCCTCAGGACATCGCTTTCACCTTCGCCAAGGACCGCGCCCGCGCGCTCGATTCGTTCGCGGTCGGCGATCAGGTCAAAGTTTCGTTCGACATCCGCGGCCGTGAATACAACGGCCGTCATTTCGTCGACCTGAGCGGTTGGAAGATCGAAAAGGCGGACGCCGCCGGTTCCCAGTCTCCCGCAGCCGGAATGCCGCCGCCCGCCGCCGCGCCCGCGCCGGCCGTTCCGCCGCCCATGAACGCGGACATCGACAATATCCCGTTCTAAGGATTTCCGATGGCCGACGTCGGCCAGAACTGCG
>JAZUJQ010000373.1:0-5742 GCA_045642845.1 Kiritimatiellia bacterium | reverse complement strand
TCAGCGCGGTCGGCTACTACTTCGGGCTTTTTCTCCGCGAAAAACTCGGCGACGGGATTCCGATCGGGCTGCTCTCGTGCAGCTGGGGCGGCTGCCGCATCGAGCCCTGGATCGACGAAGGCACGCTGCGCCGTCACAACGCCGCCACCGAACTCGAATCGCTCGAAAACGCCCGCGCGGCGCGCAACAAGCCCGCGAAACGCGGCGGAACTTCGGCGGTTTTCAGGAAGCGCATGCGCGAACTCAAAGCGTGGCTCGGACGCTACGAAGACAAAAAACGCGCCGCCGCCGCGCTCGCGTCGTGGGCGAAGCCGGACGTGTTCGAGCGCGACGCCTGGACGTCGGGCGTGTTCTATCCGGGCGGCGATCCTTCGTTGACGGAATTCCACGCGCTCATGTGTCCCGGCATCGTGTGGTACCGTTTCGAAATCGAGCTGCCGGAAGGCGCGGAAGCGGCCGGCGTGAGGTTCAAGGCCGAAGCGATCGACGACGTGGACGAAACGTTCTGGGACGGCGTCAGAATCGGATGCACCGGCGTCGAGACGCGCAACCACTGGGCCCAGCCGCGTTCGTACGGCGTTCCGACGGAACTTCTCAAAGGACGCAGGCACGTGCTCTGCATCCGCGTGCAGAACCATTTCGGCACGGGCCGCGTCGCCGGCCCGCGCATCGAGTTCGGAAACGGCGGGAAACTCGATCTGGGCAAAGCCCCGGCGTTCGAGCGCGTCGAATCCCGTCCGCCCAAATCGATCGGCATCCGTCCGCTTTCGCCGTGGCAGATCGACGACGTCGCCATACGCGACAATTTTTCCGTGCCTTCTACCGAGTTCAACGCGATGCTCGCGCCGTTCACCGTGTTCCGTTACCGCGGCGCGATCTGGTACCAGGGGTGCTCGAACGCGAACGAATGGAAGGCGTATCCGAAGTTCCAGCGCTGGCTGGTGGAATCCTGGCGCAGGGCCACGCGTTCGCCTGACATGAAGTTCATCGCCGTCCAGCTGGCCGGATTCGAGCGCCACACGCCGCTCGACCGCCTGCCGGACGATTACTGGAAGTCGTCGCTTCCGCCGGTCGAGAGTTCGTACGCGTCCATGCGCACCGCGCAGACGCGCATCAGGGAGATCGAAGGCTGCGAACTGGCGACCGCGACGGACGTGGGCGACCACTCCGACATCCATCCTTCGAACAAAAAGGAAGTTGCCCGCCGACTTGCCGCGCTCGCCGGGAAACTCGCGTACGGCGAAAAAGGCGTGTGCTGCGGACCGCGCGCCGTGAGCGCGACGGCGAAAAAAGGCGAAGTGACGGTTTCGTTCTCGCATATCGGCGGCGGACTCGTCGTCAAGGGCGGGGCGGGCTTCGGCGAACACGCCTTCGCGGTGCGCGGCGCCGACGGCGAATGGCGGTGGGCCGACGCGGAACTCAAAGGCCGCAAGGTCGCGGTGCGCTGCGCTTCGGTCGCGGAACCCGTCGCCGTCCGCTACGCCTGGATGAACTGCCCGCCGAACATGCGGCTCTTCAACAGCGACGGCTTCCCGTGCGAACCGTTCGATCTGAAGGTCGTGCGGAAATGACCCGCGAACGCATCCGCACGGACGCGCAGCGCGCCTACTGGGACGCGATCGCCGGCGAGTACCGGCGCATAACGCGCATCAGCACGGACGATTTCCATTACGGTCCTCAGATCCCAGGCGAAAACGCCCTGCGTCTTCTTCCGGAATTCCGCAAAGGCGCGACCGCGCTCGAGCTGGGCTGCGGCGAAGGCCAGAACAGCATCGTCCTCGCGAAACGCGGACTGCGCTGCACGGCGCTGGACGTCTCCGCGAAGCAGCTCGCCGTCGCGCGCCGTCTTGCGGAACGCGAAGGCGTGAATATCGCTTTTTCGCGCGGATCGCTCGAGGACTTCGGCGCTGCGGTCGGCCGCCGGAAGTTCGACTTCGTGCATTCTTCCCACGCGATGGAATTCGTCGAAGACCCGGCCGCAGTCGTGCGCGCGATGGCGCGAGCCCTCAAGCCCGGCGGAACGCTCATGGTTTCGACCGTGCATCCGCTTTACAACGGCGAATGGCTGGAAGGGGAGTTCGAGGACGAGAACGGCGCGGACGCCGGCCCCGCCGGATCGGGGCTTTTCCTCACGGATTATTTTTCTCCGCCGGACGACGTCCGCGACGACGCGTCGGGACACGCCGTGTCGCGCGCGTGGCCCGTGTCGGCGTGGTTCGACTTCTTCCGCACGGCGGGGCTGACCGTGGCGCGGATGGCCGAGCCGGCCGCCGTCGCGGATTCTCCGTACACGAGCGACGACTGGGCCGATCACGGCGGCCAGCTGGACCGGATTCCCTCGACGATAATTCTCGTCGGGATGAAAGTCTGATTTTTTGCTAGAATCCGCTCCGTCACGCATTCAGGAGGAATCCAATGAAGGAAATTTCCGGCAACCTTTCGGCGAACGGGCTTTCGTTCGGCATAGCCGTGAGCCGTTTCAACAGTTTTTTCACCGAGCAGCTGCTCAAAGGCGCGGAGGACTGCCTCGTCCGCCACGGCGCCGCGGCGAAGGACATCACGTTCGTCCGCGTTCCGGGCGCTGCGGAACTGCCGTTCGCGGTGCAGCGGATGCTCAAGTCCGGCAAGTTCGACGCGGTGATCGCGCTCGGCTGCGTCATCCAGGGCGCAACGCCGCACGCCGATCTCATCGAGCAGCAGGTCTCCCGTTCGCTCGTCCAGCTTTCGCTTGAATTCTCCGTTCCGGTCGCCGGCGGTCTCGTCGCCGCGAACAATCTGGAACAGGCGATCGAACGTTCCGGCACGAAGATGGGCAACAAGGGCGCCGAGGCCGCGGTCGCGGCCATCGAGATGGCGAACCTTTCCAAGTCGCTCTGAGCCGTGTCGACGCGCAGAAGAGCCCGTGAATGGGCGGTCCAGCTTCTTTTCCAACTGGACGCGAATCCCGACTCCGGCAAAACGCCGACGGAAGCGTTCGACGCTTTTTGGGACGGGGAGATCCGCCTCGGCGGCGGCGCCGAGCCGGACCCCGGAGTAGCGGCGGCGTCGGTCGAGCCGAGGGAGTCCCCCGACGACCGTTCCCGCGAGTTCTGCGAGGAACTCGTGTGCGGCGTGATGCATCATCGCGACGAGATCGACGAAATGCTTTCCCAACGGCTCAAAAACTGGACGCTTGACCGCGTCGGAGCTGCGGAGCGCGCAGTGCTGCGCATGGGCGTGTACGAACTCGTGTTCGCCGAGGATCCTTCGCCGGCGGCCGTCGTGATCAACGAGGCCGTCGACCTCGCCAAGTATTTCAGCACGTCGCGCTCCGGTCCGTTCGTGAACGGCATTCTCGACGCCATCGCGCGCCGCCGGCGCGACCGCAAATCCGCGGTGCCCGAGACCTGGTCTCCCGAACCGCCGTCGGAAAAATGATTTCGTTCCGGAACGTTTCGATAGGCTTCGGCACCCAGCAGGTGCTGCGCGACGTTTCGGTCCAGATCAACGCGAAGGAACGCATCGGCGTCATCGGCCCGAACGGCGCCGGCAAGACGACGTTTTTCAACGTGCTCTGCGGCGAACTTTCGCCGGACCACGGAGAGGTCGCGTTCGAAGGCGAACGTCCGGCCATCGGCTATCTGCACCAGCAGCTCGATCACTGGACCGAGGGCGACACGCTCCTTTCGTACACGATGCGCGCCTCGCGCGATCTGCAGGAGATGGAGGCGGAGATCACGCGTCTCGAGACCGGCATCGCGGAACTGCCGCAGGGCTCGCCGGAGCGCGACCGCGCGCTGCGCCGCATCGGGGCGCTGCAGACGAAGTTCGAGGCGCGCGGCGGGTACGACATCGAGTCCCGCGTAAAAAAGGCGCTTTGCGGTCTCGGTTTCCATCCGAATGATTTCGACCGTCCGTTCACGGAGTTTTCCGGCGGCTGGAAAATGCGCGCGGAACTCGTGCGCACGCTCGTCTCGGATCCGGACCTGCTGATGCTGGACGAGCCGACCAACTACCTCGACCTGCCCGCCGTGGAATGGATGCAGAAGTTCCTGCGCGGCTACCAGGGCACGCTGCTGCTCGTCTCGCACGACCGCTACCTGCTGCGCACGCTGACGTCGATCACGATCGAAATCGACGGCGAGACCGCCACGCGCTATCCCGGCGGCCTCGACTACTACCTGCGCGAACGCCGGCAGCGCTACGACAATCTCATCGCCGCCAAACGCAACCAGGACCGCATCCGGGAGCAGTACCAGCGTTTCATCGACGAGTTCCGCTCGCAGGCCAACAAGGCCTCGCTCGTCCAGTCGCGCATCAAGGCGCTTGAACGGCTCGAGCCTATCGTCGTGCCGCGCCAGGCCTCGCAGGCCGGCCACATCAAGATTCCGCCTTACCACCATTGCGGCACCACCGTGCTTTCGGTGAACGGCGCCGGGTTCACGTACGACGGCTCGCGCTGGATCTTCCGCAACGTGTCGTTCGACGTGGCCAACGGCGAACACGTGGCCGTCGTCGGTTTCAACGGTCTCGGCAAAACCACGCTTTCGCGGCTCTTCGCCGGCGACAGACTTCCGTCGGAAGGCGAGGTGACGCTGGGCCACAAGGTGAAGCCCGGGTACATGTCGCAGGATTTCGCGGAAACGATACCGCCGGACAGGTCGCTGCTCAACGTGATAAAACGCGAGGACGAAACTCTCAGCGAACTGCGGGCGCGCGGTCTGCTCGGCGCCTTCGGTTTCAGCGGCGACGACGCGTTCAAGCTCGCCGGCGTGCTTTCGGGCGGCGAAAAGATACGTCTCGCGTTCGCGCGGATTTTCGCGCAGTGCCCGAATTTCCTGGTGCTCGACGAGCCCACGACGCACCTCGACATCAACGGCCGCGAGGCGCTTCAGAAGGCGATCGTCGCGTACGAAGGCGCGGTGGTGGTGGTTTCCCACGACGTGGAATTCGTCCGCGCCGTCGCGCACAACATCGTCGAGGTTTCCGAAAACGGCGTGCGCAAGTTCATCGGCGGATACGACGATTACCGCGAACGGGTCGAGGCCGAGGCCGCGCGCGACCGCTCCGAAACCCGCGCCGCGGAACAGCCTCAGACGAAGAGCCAGAAGGAACGCCGCATACAGCGCGAGGCCGACCGCAAAAAGCAGGCCGCGTTCGTGCGCTCGCTCCAGCGCCGCGTCGCCGGCATGGAGGAACGCATCGCAGCGCTCGAGGCGGAACAGGCCGCGCAACTTGAAAAACTCGCCGATCAGGGACAGGCCGCGGCCGCCGGCGCGCGTCTGGCCGAAATCGAGAAGGAACTCGCCACGGTCAACCAGCTGTGGGAACAGGCCGCTTCCGAACTTGCTTTCCACGAGGCGGAGTAGGGCGTTTCAACGAAATTATCCGCCGACATCGAAACGGTGATTCAAAATGATTCTTTTTTACATCCGACACGGTCAACCGATCTACAATCCCGATTCCCTCACGCCGCTCGGCGAGCGGCAGGCGGAAGCCGTCGCTCGCCGCCTCGCGCTGTTCGGCATCGACAAAGTGTTCGCGTCGACGTCCGACAGGGCGATCCGGACGGCGAAGCCGACGTGCGACGTGCTGAGCCTCGAACCGACGCTTCTGGATTGGTGCAACGAAAGCCATGTCGCCGGTGAATTGGTACGGTATTATGAATCCGGCGGCACCCGGTGGATCTTTGCCGATCCGGAATACCGCAAAATGCTGGTCAGCCCGGAGGTCGTCGCGCTGAAAGACAAATGGTATGAGCAT
>JAZUJQ010000372.1:0-3299 GCA_045642845.1 Kiritimatiellia bacterium | reverse complement strand
GCGTGATCGACCGCAACGAGGTCGACCCCGAGAAGCTGTGGATGCTCGCGGGCAGCGACTCGAACGCGACGGACGCCGTCTCGCTCGGCGTCACGAACATCGTGCGCGCCGCCGCGCGTTCGGCGCCCTCGCCGTGGAACTCGTCCGCGTGGGCGGACGCTCCGGCGAACTCGCCGGCGCGCTCGCGCACGCCGCCGAAGAAATGGAAGCGGCGCGTTCGCTGCGTTCGCTCGTCGTCGGAGCGCTCGTCTACCCGTGCCTCGCTGTGGTGATGACGCTCGCCATCACGGCGTTCCTGGTTCTCATGGTCATCCCGAAGATTTCCGAGTTTCTCCAATCCGGCGGCGCGGAACTCCCGGCGATGACCCAATCGCTGATGGATGTTTCAGCGTGGATCACGGCGCACGGACGCGCGCTGCTTTTCGCGATTTGCGCGATCGTCGCCGCGTTCATCGCGGCGCGGTCGATCCCGGCGTCGCGCGAACGGCTGGACGCCGCCGCGCTGCGCATGCCCGTCTCCGGAAAAATCCTGCGTCTTTCGGGCACGGCGCTTTTCGCCCGTGCGATGGGCATCCTCGTCGGCAGCGGAGTCACGCTGCTCGATTCGCTCGACGTCGCCGGCAGACTGCTCGCCAACCGCCGCCTCGCGCGGCGCGTGGGTGAAGCGCGCGATGCGGTGCTCGCCGGAGCGCCGCTCGCGCCGGAACTGCGCGCGCACGGCGAATGGACGCCCATGCTCGGCGGCATGGTGGCGGTCGGCGAAACGACGGGCGCCCTGCCGGATGCGTTCGCGGAGGTCGCGCGTTTCAACGAAACGCTGCTCGCGATCGTCATAAAACGCTTTTCCGTGCTCATCGAGCCCGCGCTCATCGTCATCACGGCCGCGATCGTGGGCTACGTCTACATCTCATTCTTCCTCGCGCTCTTTTCAATGGCCGAAGTCAACTGAAACGGCGGACGCCGCCCGGCTCCGCCGCAGAAATTCGAACGACATGAAAACACTCACGACACTGATTCTGCTTTCCGCTCTTCCGCTCCTCGCGCAGGACGCCGCGCCGGATCCCACCGCGCCCGGCGCGCGCATCGCGCGCTCGCTGCAGCGCGCCGCGCTGGGTTCGGCGAAAACGCGGGCTTTCGTGCTCGGCGCCGACGGCACCGGCTCGGCCGCCATCGAAACCGGCGGCGAATGCCGCGCGCTTTCGGCGGGTTCGGTGCTTCCGCTCGAAGCGGACGGAGTCGCGTTCACGGCGCGCGTGCGCTCCGTCGACGCCGGCGGCATCGCTTTCGAATGCGAGGACGGCGATGAACCGCTCGTGATCCCGTGCTCGTTCCGGGTGACCGACCCGCCGGAGAACGCGCCGGAGGAATTCGTGAATTACATCGAAACGGACGAAGTCCCGGTCGATCTTCTGCTGCGTCAGGTGTCGGACCGCACCGGAGCGAACATCGTCGCCTCGGACTGCGTCGACGGCAAAACCGCGTCGCTCCTGCTGCGCAACGTTTCCGCCGAAAGCGCGGTTGAGGAAATCTGCCGCGCCTGCGGGCTGTGGTTCCGTCGGGACTCCGCCACGGGCATTTTCCGCATCACCACGATGGAGGAATACGAACGCAACGTCGTCTCGTTCCGCGAGGAGCGCACCGAATCGTTCACTCTGCTCTATCCGAACGTGGCCGAAGTCGCCGCCACGCTCTACGGCCTCTACCCGGAACGCCTCGTGCTCTCGCTCGGGGAGGACGACATCCTCGAAGACGACCAGAACGACGTCGCGCGCAGGTTCGAGCGCTTCAAGCAGATAGCGGACGGCGGCGGCTCGACGTTTCTCTCCATGGAAGCCCCCGACGCCTCGACGACCGCGGGCGGCGGACGCGGCAACGGCGTGTATTCGCTCTCGCGCGAAGGCGGACTCGCGCGCCTCGGAACCGATGCTTCGGGCCTGACCGGGCTCACGCCGTCAGAAGCCAAACGCATCGAACGCGCGTTCGCGTCGGGCGACACGAACGGCTTCGACCGCGTCTACGGGCGCGGCGCGCGCGGGGCGGACATCTACGTCACCGTCTCCCGCCGGAACAACATGCTGCTCGTGCGCACGAGCGACAGCACGGCGCTCGACGACATCGGCGCGCTCGTCAAACGCCTCGACGTCCCGACGCCGATGGTGCTGCTCGAACTCAAAGTGCTCGAGCTCACGCTCGACGACGACTTCACGTCCGCCTTCGAATACGGCTACGGACAGGACCGCTCGAACGGCCGCACGACGGACTACGGCTTCCCGGGCTTCAACCCGCTCGCGACGGAGCCGGGCGCCGGCGCGTTTTCATTCATGTATCTCGGACACGCGCTCAACGCCCGCATCCAGATGCTCGAAGAAAAAGGCAACGTGAAAACGCTCGCCACGCCCACACTGCTCGTCGCGAACAACGAGGTTTCGCGCCTGTTCATCGGAGAAGAACGCCCGATCGTGAAGAACATCTCGTCGCAGAGCATCGTGTCTGACAACGCCACGGTGACGGTTCCTCAGACGGAAATCGATTTCGAGGACGTCGGCACGCTGCTGCTCGTCACGCCCACGATCAACGCCGACCGCACGGTCACGCTCAAACTGCTTCAGGAGAATTCGGAAATCGTCGCCGACGGCGCGCAGATCCCGGTCTACAGCGTCGTCTCCGGCAACGCCGTGCAGAACGTCCCGGTCGACGTCGTATCCTCCCGCTCCATCACCGGCACGTTCATCGCGAAGGACGGCCTCGCCGTCTCCGCCGGCGGACTGATCAAGGAAACGAACGCCGAAAAACGCAGCCAGGTGCCCGTGCTCGGTTCGATTCCGCTGCTCGGCTGGTTCTTCCGCTCGACGGAAATCGTCAAAGAGCGCCGCGAACTCATCGTGCTGATCCGTCCGCACGTCATCGCCACCCCGGCCGAAACCGAACTGGCCACGCGCGCCCTGCTCGATCCTCTTTCGAAAAACAAAACGCTCGGAAGGGTCTGGAACGGTCCGGCCGAACCCGGCGCCGACGCCGATGCGGCGGATGAAAACGAAACCGCGGATGAATCTTCATCGATCGACAACACGGAAAACGCAACGGAAAAATGAAAAAAACAGGCTTCACGCTGATTGAATTGCTGCTCGTGATCGCGCTGCTCGCGATCGTGTCCACCCTCGCCGTCACGCGCATCGGCAATCTGCGCGCGAACGCCGCGCGCAAGGTGTCGGTGGCCAACATGCAGGCCGCGGGCCGCGCGGTCGACGCGTTCACCGGCGCGGCGGCCATGCCGCTGGACCGGCTCGATTCGCTCGTCT
>JAZUJQ010000371.1:0-1655 GCA_045642845.1 Kiritimatiellia bacterium | reverse complement strand
CGGAAAATCCCCCGCCGGACAACGACGAATCGCCGCCGTTCCTGCCGACTCTTCCGGTGGCCGAGGCGCTTGCGCCGCCCTCGCCGCCCTCGCCGACCGTCACGGTGTAAGTCCCGGCCGGAAGCAGCACGTGCCTCCGGTAAACGACTCCGCCGCCGCCACCGCCGCCGCCGGAGTTTCCGCCGCCGCCGCCACCGCCGCCGCCGACGAGGATGTCTGCGTATGTTTCATCGTCGAATGTGATCGAGCCTCCGGCGGTCGTGTTCCAGATGCAGACTCGGGCCGGGGCGTTCGGATCGGAGTAATCCTCGTCCGCGCCCGTCGCGACCGGCGAACCCGCCCGCGCGCCGACGGCGAGCGCCGCAACGGCGACGGAAAAGAAATCAATTGTGTTTTTCATATTTTCTTTTACGAGACAGATGAAAACATGCGGTTTCCACCGACGGCTGTACCCTAGCATGAAAAACACCGGAAAAACAAGAAATGCGGGAAAAATCGAAAATGCGGCTTGTTCGGAAAACAGTCCCGTTGTCCGCGTCCGGCGAATTTGATAACTTCCGGGCGATGCGGATTTCAGGCGCTTTCAACAAGATCGCGCGCTCCGGGTGAAGTTGAATCCGTAGGCCACGGTCTTCGAGGCGCCGTCGAAATCGCCGTCCACGGCGAATCCCTCCGCGATGTCGCCGTTCAAGGCGCCGTCGACCATTCTTCCGCCGGAGAGGTTTCTGAACCCGAGCGCCAGCTCGCGCGCCTCCGGTTCGCCGATCGTCGCCGCCGAAACCGCGCATGCGATTTCCAACACAGCAAGAATCGGAATTCTTTTCATGGCATTTGTTTTCTGTGAAGTTCGATAAACGCACGACGCCGGACAATCCGCGCCTCGGGCACCGAGCATCCTAGCAAACTTTTAAACGGGAAACAAAACCGCCCGCCCCGCCTACCGGTGCGCGAGGGTTTCGTAATCCTTGCGGGAAATGGTGGTGCTGAACAGTCCGACGGCTTCGTCCTTGTGACGGTCGATGCCGGTGTAGGAGAGCGAGGCGCTCTCGTACCGCCAGAATTTGTAGACGGCGTCGTTCATGACCCCTTCGTTGAAGACGTTGAGCGAACAGAGCAGCTCGAAGTCTCCGATTTCGAGTCCCGTCACTTTCCGGAACAGTGCCGGCTCAAGCTGCGTGATGACGTCCCGCAGACACACTTCCCGGAAGTCCGTGAGGTACATGAAGACCGGAATGCGCGTCGCGAACTGGATGAGCTTTTCCTGGATCATCTTCCGTTTGCTTTTGTATTCCTTTTCGGCGTCCGTGAGCTCTTTCTTCCGTTTGGCGGAGAGGTTTTTGCCTTCGCGCTTGGCCGCTTTCACGGTTTCGGATTTGTTGATGATCGTTTCGATGTCCTCGTGGAGCGCGCGGAATCCTTCGATGCGCTCCAGCGCCGCCATCGCCTTTTCGTTCGCCATCAGGCGGGCGAGGGTTTCGTTGTCGACGTTCACCAACAGCGCCGATTCCCACCGTTTTGCGAGGAGCGTCGCCGTCGTGCCCGACATCGCGATGTCGAGGATCTCCGCCGCGTCGACTTCGCGCATGGCGCTTCCGTCGTAGGCGAGGACCGGAAGGAATCCGATGAATTCGCCGATTTTCCGTTCGGGGTTCTTT
>JAZUJQ010000370.1:0-2965 GCA_045642845.1 Kiritimatiellia bacterium | reverse complement strand
TCCTGTTCTTCTTCACGTTCTCGGCTTTTCTGCTCGCCGAACGGTTCATCCTCTTCCATCTCGAAATCCGCCTCGCGCGCCGCACGCAGGCGGTCCACCGCGTGGTGATAATCGGCGCGGATTCCACCGCCGCGCGACTCGCGCGCCGCTTCGCCGCGGACCCGCGTCTGCGCGTCAAGTTTTCCGGTTTTCTGCTTTCGTCGGCCGATGAAAAGCCGGACGACGGCATCGACACCTCCCACATCATGGGCACGGCTTCGGATTTCCGCGCGATGCTGGAGGAACACCCCGACGTGGCACAGGTCATCGTCTCGAAATATCCGGGCGACAAACGCCTGCTCGCGGAAATCGCGGCGGAATGCGAACGCCGCCTCATCCGTTTCAACGTCGTTCCGGACCTCTTCCGCATACTCACCGCGAACGTCGAGGTGGAGACGATCGACGACATCCCTCTCATGGGCATGCGCCGCACCCCGCTCGACTTCCTCGGCAACCGCATCGTGAAACGCGCGGAGGACATCGTCGGCGCGCTCGTCGGCCTCGCGCTCACGGGAATCGCCGCGATCATACTGGCGCCGATCATCAAACGCACGCCCGGCCCGGTCTTCTACGGACAGCTTCGCACCGGCTACGGCAACAAGCCGTTCAAAATCTGGAAATTCCGGTCCATGAAACAGGACGCCGAAGCCGAAACCGGCGCCGTGTGGGCCGAAGAAAACGATCCGCGCCGCACGGAGATCGGCGCGTTCATGCGCGCGCGCAACATCGACGAAATGCCGCAGTTCTGGAACGTTCTCAAAGGCGACATGTCGCTCGTGGGGCCGCGCCCCGAGCGCCCGGAATTCGTCGAACGCTTCGCCGACGACATAGCGCACTACATGCGCCGCCACGACTGCCGCCCCGGCATCACCGGATGGGCCCAGGTGCAGGGACTGCGCGGCAACACCTCCATCGAAGACAGACTCCACGCCGACCTGTGGTATCTGGAAAACTGGTCTCTGGCCCTCGATTTCAAGATTCTGCTGCGGACGTTGTTCGCGGTCAAAAACGCTTATTGAAAAATGACGGCGACACACCCGATTTCCGAATTCCCCCTCAACATCGCATTCTGGTGCGGCCTGTGTTCGTGGTGCCTCGCGCAGAGCATCAAGATGCTGCTCTCGTTCCGCCGC
Source organism: Kiritimatiellia bacterium (assembly GCA_045642845.1). Classification (GTDB taxonomy): domain Bacteria; phylum Verrucomicrobiota; class Kiritimatiellia; order RFP12; family UBA3636; genus JAZUJQ01. Next base: position 1,793 of record JAZUJQ010000370.1, on the reverse strand, counting down.
ACCAAGCGCCTGGACATGCGCTACTTCGTGTCCACCGGCGGCATGCCCAGCGCGCACTCCGCGCTCGTGTCCGGACTGGCCACGTCGATCGGAATGCTCGAAGGTTTTTCATCGCCCGTGTTCGCGCTCGCGATGGCGTTCGCGGTGATAACGATGTTCGACGCTTCCACGGTGCGCTACGCCGCCGGACAGCAGGCGCGCATCATCAATGAGATCATGGCGGAGTTTTCCAAGAACCACCACATCCGCCACGCGCGTCTCAAGGAACTGCTCGGACACACCCGCACAGAAGTGATCGCCGGAATGTTCACGGGCATCGTGATATCCGCCGTGCTCACGAAGGCGCTGGCGCAGAGAATCTGATTTTCCGGAAATGTTTTTCTTCAAAAAACGGACTCCCCCTCCGAAAATTTCGGCGCGCGACGTCGATCCCGACGCTCTCTCCGTGATCCGCCGTCTGCAACAGGCGGGTTACACAGCGTATCTCGTGGGCGGCGGCGTGCGCGACCTGCTGCTGGGGCGCAGGCCCAAGGATTTCGACGTCGTGACCGACGCGCGCCCGAACCAGATCAAACGGCTTTTCCGCAACGCCTTCATCATAGGCCGCCGCTTCAAGCTCGTTTTGATCATGTTCGGCAAAAAACAGATCGAAACCGCGACTTTCCGCCGCGACCCGCCGCCGCCGGACGCCCGGCGCGGACGCGCTGCGGGCGGCGCGCTCTACCAGCCGTCGGACAACGAGTTCGGCACCCCCGAAGAGGACGCCTTCCGCCGCGACTTCACGGTGAACGCCCTGTTCTGGGATTCGCGCGACGAATCGATCGTGGATTACGCCGGCGGACTCCGCGACCTCAAAAACAAAACCCTTCGCTGCATCGGCGATCCGGCGATCCGCTTCCGCGAAGATCCGGTCCGCATGCTGCGCGCCGTGCGTCTTTCTTCGCGCCTCGGCTTCACGATCCACTCTGATTCGGTCAAAGCCATCGCCCGCTACGCTTCCGAACTTTCCGCCGCGTCGCGTCCGCGCCTGTTCGAGGAAATGCTCCGGCTTTTCACGTTCGAACACGCCGAAGAATCTTTCGCGAAGCTCCACGAAACCGGACTGATGCGCCATCTTCTTCCGGAGGTCGACGCCTACATCGAACGCTCCGGCGGGAAAAAGTCCCCGATGTGGAAATACTTCGCGGCGATCGACGGGGATTTCCCCTCGTTCGACGTCGAGAACCGCGACAATCCGCGCTTCGTCCAGGAAAACGCGATCAGGCTCGCCGTGCTGCTCGCGCCGCTTCTGATAGAACGGCTCGAAAACAACGGCGAACGCGATGAACAGCTCTTCACGATCGGACAGCGCGCGCATGAAATCGTCGACGAAACGCTGCTCGCGAATTTCTCTTCGGGCGGCTGGCGCATTCCGCGCGTGATGTGCTCAGACTTGATGAACATTCTCGCGTTCGGCGTCTGCCGCCAACCCCGGCGCTCGAACGACAAACGCCTGGTTCAGAGTCCGTGGTTCCACACCATGCTGCGGTTCCGCCATATCTGCGACGCCGTCTCGCCCGACCGGGAATCGTCGGCCGTGACCGAAATGTTCGACTCCAGATTCGCGGAGTACGCCGACAATCCCCTCTCCGTCCGCAACGGCAATTACGAACCGGTCGACCCCGACACGCTCGGCGCCGCCGGATTCCCGGGCGACGTGCCGGAGGATCGCGATGCGATATTCCCGTCGCAACGGACTAACGCAGCCGTCGACGGGGATTCCCGGCCGAAACGCAGGCGCCGCCGCGGCGGAC
>JAZUJQ010000369.1:0-8216 GCA_045642845.1 Kiritimatiellia bacterium | reverse complement strand
GCCGACGGCTGGAGCGAAGGTGCGTTTGCGGATGCGGCGCCGGCGGCCGAATTGAAACGCGCCCCAGGCGCCGCCGGCGGCAGGGAGCGCAGGGAGCGTGCGAACACCGCGGCGAGATTCTACCGTCCGCCGGAGCGCACGCGCGAATGGCTCGAAACGTATTACAGCGGCTTGAAATACGGCGAATCCCCGGCGGTTCCGGTCAATCGTTTCTGGCGCGATTGCGTCGCGTCGATCGCATGGCCGGATCCCGACGGAAGCTTTGAAAAGGCGCATTTGTCGCCGTTTTTCACCGATTGCGCCGCCGACGGTTTCACCGCGCGGATGTTCGCGCTCTGCACTCTCCGTCTGCCGTTCGAAAGCGATCCCGACCGTCCCGCGCTGCTGTTCCGCGAAACCCTTGCGCCGGCGCCGGACCTCGAGGCGGGCGATGAACCCGTGATGGCACTGCGGCGGTATTTCGATCCAGCGGACCGCCACTCGTTTTCGCCGGACGGCGGGAAAACCGAAAAATACGTGACCGGTGAATTCGTCGCCGGCCGCCGTTACGGACAGCTTTTGGTTTTCACCAATCCGTCCGGCAGGTCGCGCAATCTCTCGCTCTCGGTCCGCGTGCCGGAGAATTCGATCCCGCTGGACGGAAAACCGGCGGTCGAATCGTTCTCCGTGACGATCGAACCGTACCGCACGCTCACCCTGACATCGTATTTCTATTTTCCCGAAGCTGCCGACGCGCCCTGCGTCGCGCACCCCGCCACGGCGGCTGAACGCGGTGTTTTCCGCGGCGGCACGGGGGAATTCCAGTGCAAGGTCGTGTCCGAAGCGACGACCGTCGACAAGGCGGACTGGCTCTACATTTCGCAGAACGGCTCCGACGAAGAGGTTCTTGATTTTCTCGGCAAGGCGAATCTTTCCGACCCTGATTTCAAAATCGGACTCGCCGCGTGGCGTCTGCACGACAAGGGCTTTTTCGAAAAAGCCGTCAAGACCCTTTCCGACCGCGGACGTTACGACGCGGGTTTCTGGCGGTACGCGCTGGAACACGGCGACGAAGCGCGCATGGCGGAATTGTTCGACCGGTCCGCGACGGTCCTCGCGGGGAAAGCCGGACCGTGGCTTGAAACCTCGCTCGTTTCCATCGACCCGGAGGAGACTTCGCTCTTCATCCACAAGGAATACTGGCCGATGATCAACGCCCGCGTCCATTCGTTCGGCGACGGCGGTCTCATCCCGAACCGGCAGTTCTCGTCCGAATACCGCGCGTTCCTCGACACGCTCGCGTACCGCAAGGCGCCGACCCCGCGCGACCGCATGCTCGAAAGCGTGTTTCTCGTCGCGCAGGACAGAATCGACGAGGCCAAAGCCCAGTTCGCTCTCGCCGCGCCGGCCGACGCGGAAACCGCCATGCAAAGCGATTATCTGCGCGCGTATTTCGCGTTTTGCGACGGCGAACCGGAGAAAGCGCGCCGCTTCGCGGTAAAACATCTCGGGCATCCCGTGAAACTCTGGCGCGACCGTTTCGCGGCCGTCGTCGCTCAGGCGGACGAAATCAAGACCGGCGCGGCGAAGGATTCGCAGTCCGACGGCTTGGTTTCCGGCGGCGGCGCGGGCAACGCCGACGCGCCGTCGGTGGCGCTGTCCGCGGCCGGACGCGGCGCGGTGACGCTCACCGCATGCAACGTTTCGGCATGCGTGCTGCGCGCGTATCCGACGGACCTAGAGACGCTTTTCTCGAAAGAGCCGTTCGGCGATCCGTCGGGCCGCGCCGCCTCGTTCACGTGCGTGCGTCCGGTGTGGGAAGAGACCGTGAAGGTCGACGGCGCGAAGCCGTTGAAACTGGATCTTCCCGCCGGGTTGCGCGGCAGGGACGTCGTGCTCGTCGCGACGGATCCCGAAGAGCGCGCGTCGGCGACGCTTGCGATCCAGGCCGGCGAACTCGACGTGCAGGTGCTGCGCGAACGCGGCGAACTGCTCGTGCGCGACGCCGCGGGCAAACCCGTCGCCGGCGCCTACGTGAAAGTCTACGCGAAGACTTCGGGCGGCCGGTCCGTCGCGTTCCACAAGGACGGATACACCGACCTGCGCGGACGCTTCGCGTACGCGGCGGTGTCGACCGATCTCGACGCGACGCCGGAGGAATTCGCCGTGCTTGTGCTCGACGACGATGCCGGCGGCGTAACTCTTGCCGCTCCCGTGCCGTGAGCGCGGCGGAGACCGACTTCGAACGAACGGCGAACAGGTGGATTCCGATGTCTGGAAAAATAGGTCTTCTCGGAGGTAGTTTCGATCCGGTGCACGAGGGTCACGTCGCGCTGGCGCGGCGCGCGCTCGAGGACTTCGGGCTGGACGAAGTCTGGTTCGTGCCGACGGCGCGGTCCCCGTTCAAACCCGGAGCGACGCATTTCACGGACGAAGAGCGCGTGGCGCGGTTGCGCGAAGCGATCGCGTCCGAGCCGCGGTTCCGCGTGTGTCTCGAGGACCTCGAACGCGGAGGCGTGTCGTACACCTGCGAATTGATCGAGCGTTTGATCGCCGCGCACCCGGACTGCGAATTCACGTTCATCCTCGGCGCCGATTCCCTTGCGTCGCTGCACCGCTGGCACCGCGCCGAGGAACTCGTCGGGCTCTGCAGAATCGTTTCCTACGGCCGGCGCGGCAGCGAAATCAAGCGCGACGGACTCGGCTTCGATCCGGACGTCAACGCGAAACTTTTCGCCGACTACCGTCCGGATTTCGACATGCCCGTTTCGTCGACGGAAATCCGGGCCGGTCTGAACCGGCGGGAACCCGGACGACGTCCCTGACAGGACCGCGCCACGCGCGGGATCACCAGGCGCCGGTGCAGCCGTCGACGATGCGGCGCGCCAGATCCTCGGTGACTTCCGGCAGACACTGCTGCTTGAACGTCACGGTGCGCGAACCGCCGGAGAACACCTTGTCGGCGCGCACGGAACCCGATTCCCACAACGGCGCCTGAACCGGCGCACCGCCGCGGTTGATGCGCGTGAACGACACGCGCGCGGTGAGGATCATGCGGTAGCGGTTGGGGTCGCGCCCGGAAGCGGAGGAATACGACGCCGCTTCCTGCTCGTAATCGGTGATCACGACGTCCAGACGCGTGGTCGCTTCGTCTTCGGGAACCATGTGCAGCACGCCGTTGCGGCGGATTTCCTTCTGCAGTTCGCGCGTGAGAAAGCGCGCCGCATCCGGCTGGTTGGACTCGTTGAGAACGGTCGGCACGTACACGTCGCGCACGTCTTCCGGCAACGACGTGCCCCACTGGTACGAGGTGGCGCATCCCGAAAGCAGGCATGCGGCTGAAGCGATGGCGGCGAGAAAACAGATTTTCATTTTGCAAAACGTCCGTGAAGTTCTTCGATGTCCGGAAGTATCGCAAAAACGGCGGACACGGTCAATTATCGCGGTTGCGCACGGTGGGCGGGACGAGTGGGACGGGTCGGACGAGCGGGACGGCGGTGGCAAGGACGCAGGTTGTCAGTGCGCCGGGTTGAAAAACTCCGACGGCCGGCGAAAAGGCTCCGCTACCGCTGCGCCCTGTTTCACGGCGTTCAGTCGGAGCATTTGATTGAATGAATTTGTCATTTTCCAATCCCGTGCGCGCCGAATCGGCGGTGCATGACGAAAAACATTCTGCGGGGCGGTAGCGGGAGCTTCACGGATCGGAGTTTCTTTTCAAACGCTGCCAAGGCGCGGGGTGTTTTGGCGCAGGGGGAAAAAAAACATGGGGGATGCGGCGTCCGGTTCCGCTACCGCTCCGCCTATGCTTCGCGGCGTTCAGCCGGAGCATTTGATTGAATAAAATTTGTCACTTTCAAATCCCGTGCACGCCGAATCGGTGTCGCGTGGCGAAAACATTCGGCGGAGCGGTGACGGGAGCTTCATGGATCGGAGTTTCTTTCAAACGGAGCAATGGCGCGGGTTGAAAACTCCGACGGCTTGAAAACGAAGCCGGAACGCGGATGGAAACGGAGCTCTCCGGGGCGAACGGCAAATTTTTCAAACTTTATGCGAATTGTTCTTGCTTTTGAAAGCGTATTTCACTATTCTGCTGTTTGCTTTCAGCGTTGAAGGCGAAAATCCGCCCCCCGTGGGCTAAACTCTCAAACATACAATCCCTCCATTATGGAAATCTATGTCGGCAATCTCGCTTACGCGACGACCGAGGACGAACTGCGCACCCTGTTCTCCGAATTCGGGGAAGTGACCAACGTGCATATCATTTCAGACCGCGCGACCGGGCGCTCCAAGGGCTTCGGTTTCGTCGAGATGCCGAAGGCCGAAGAGGCCAATGCCGCGATCGCCGCTTTCAACGGCAAGGAAGTCGGAGGCCGTCCTCTGCGCGTGAACGAATCGCGCCCCAAGACGGAGCGTCCGGCCCGTCCGCCGCGCCGTTTCCGCCCCGAAGGCGGTTCGCAGTGGTAAAGGCCGCCGCCGTTTCACAATCCGAAAAGGATTCCCGCGACATACGCCGCCTGAGGCTGAGCGCGGGAATCCGTTCTTTTTGCGCCGTCGCCTTCGCTTTCATCGCGCTGGCGGCCGCGGCGGTCATCGCGGATCTGATGTGGTACCGGCGCGCGTTGTCTTCATCGTCCGGCGGACTTTCTCCGCGCACGGCCGAACTGCTCAACGACGCGAACGGCAATCTCGAGATAACCGCGATTTTCGCGGACGACGGATCTGACGCTTCGTCCGATCCGTCCGGGTTTTCATTTTCCGACGCGCGGCGGCTCATGTCCGCGGTCGAACGCGCCGTGTCGGGTCGGCCGAACCAGCGCGCCGAATTCATTCACATCGGCGAGAATCCCGCCGGCGCCGCCGATGCATTGCGCAGACATCCCGGCGCGATTCCCAATTCCATCGTGGTCGCCTGCGGAGGCAACGTGCAGATCGTCGATGCGTTGGATTTGGCCGATCAATCGGGGGCGGTCGGGGCGATGCTGCCCGGAGAGGCCGCGCTGTGCCGGGCCGTGGAACACGTCGCGAAGCCAAGATCGGGCGCGGTGTATTTCGTTTCCGGACACGGCGAATACAGCGTGGGCGACGAAAACCCCGTGACCGGAGCGTCGTCGTTCGGGCATGCGCTCGAAGCGTCCGGGTTCACGGTGCACGATTTTTCGCCGGACGGCGGCGAACTGCCTCCGAAGAACTGCAGGCTGCTCGTCGTGGCCGGTCCGCGTCTGATGTTTTCTCCGTTGGAGGTCGAGACGATTTCACGGTATCTCGCGAACGGCGGGCGCGCGCTCATCCTTCTGGACAACGCCAGAAACGTCTCCTTGTCCGCCTTGCTCGAGCATTGGAACGTTAAGGCCGAGGACATCCCGGGCCGCCGTCAGTCAGCCGTGCTGAAAACTTCGCGTTATTCCGAATCGCACGAGGCGACGGCCGGTTTGAGCGGAATCGTGTCGGTGTGGACGGCGCCGTGCGGCGTTTCGGAATTGTCCGCGGAAGACGGTTCCGCGGCATCCGTCACCGAACTCGTTTACGTCAAAGGTCCGGCGGGAGAGGGCGAAAAGAGCGTCGCCGTGGCGGTGTCCGCGGCCGGCGCCGGGCGCGCGAAGTCGCGCTCGACCCGCATCGTCGTGTGCGGCGACGCCGACATCCTTTCAAACGCGGTCTACGACCGGAAACCCGAAGGCAACGCCGTGTTTCTCTCCCGTCTCGTCGATTGGCTTGTTGCACCCGATAAAGGCAGTTCGAAATGAAATCTCTGAAACACGTTGCGTGTCCTGCGACGCTCGTCGCATGCGCCATTCTCTCCGGTTGCGGCCGCCGCGAGGCGATCGTTTGCGACGACGTCGTCCGGGAGGGTTCCTCACCGACAATGGATTCCGTCGTGAAACTCGACGATTACCTTTACGCACTCGATTACACCGACTACGATTTCGATGAACTCGTCGCCGCCGCCGGAGGCAATTTCGTTCCGCCGTCGGGCGCCTGTTCCGAACTGCGCAAGGGCGATTTGATCGGGCGCAACATGGACTGGAACATCAACCGCCAGGCGTCCGCGGTCATCCGCGTGGACGGAAAACAGGGGCGTTACGCGTCGATAGGCATCGTCGACGTCAATCCGAAGTTTCTTCAGATAGACGGTAAACTCGCGTCCGGCGACGAAGCTTTGCGCGCGGCGCCTCTGACCACGCTGGACGGCGTGAACGAAAAGGGTTTCTACATCGGCGTCAACGTCGTGCCGACCGGCGAAACGAGCCGCGATCCGGCGAAATGGGCCGACCACAAGTGGGGCGTCGGCGCCGCGAACACCAATCCCGGCGCGGAGCGCAGTTACTGCACGGCGTTTCTCGTGCGCTTCGTTCTGGACAACGCCGCGTCCGTCGACGAGGCGCTGGAACTGATCAAATCGGTCAATTGGTACGATCCGTTCAACTTTCCCGGTCCCGGACAGACCCAGTCGTTCCACTGGATGCTCGCCGACGCGACGTCGAACGCAGTGGTCGAGTTCATCGACAACGCCGTCGTCGCGATCCGTTCGGACGACATCCGCACTCCGTCCTACGCCACGCTCATGACGAATTTCAACAACGCGCTCCGCAAAGAGGGCGTGCTCCAGCCGCATGCCGCCGGATGCGAGCGCTGGGACGTTTTGGCCCGCGAGGCCGCGTCCATGCCGGAAACGGTTGAAGCCATGAAGGGCGTCATGGCGAAAGCGTGGTACACGAAGACCTACACTGACGACGTCGGAACGCCTGATTTCTTTTTCTCGGAATACGTCGGATCGAAGGCCGGCTCCGGAAAAACGTTTTACGCCGCGGATCTGTACGGCAGACCGGAAGTCCGCGACGATCCCGATTTCATCGAAGTCGCGGCCCGCGCGCATGAGAAGTTCGCCGACAAAGCCAATTGGCACACCGACGACACATCGTTGTGGTACACCACGCACTGCTGCGTTTACGAACTTTCGAAGCGCCGTTTTTCGGTTCTTCTGCACGAAGGTCTGGACGGCATGAAAGAGTGGATGACGTTCGAATTGCAATGAGAACGGCCGCCTTCGGTCGCGCGTTGCGTTTTCGAGGCATTCCGATTCAGGTGTTCATCCATGCCGATCTACGAGTTCTTCTGTCCGTCCTGCGATTGCGTGATGCAGTTCTTCGCGCGCCGCGCCGGGACGTTCGATCCGCCGAAGTGCCCGCATTGCGGCGGGACTCTCGAGCGCGAGGTGTCGCTGTTCAAGGCGGGGGATTCGGGAATCACCGACGAAGAGCACCGGAACGCCGCGATCGCCGCGAACGTCGACGCTTTGCTCGCCGGAGCGAAAACGGACGAAGAGGGTGACCGCGCCGCGGCCGAGTTCGATTCGATGGTCGACTCCGGCGCGGCGGACGAGGAGCCGCGCGGCCCGCGTGCGGAAGACCGCCGCAATCCGGCGTCCGGACCGCGCCGCGACCCGAAACTGTACGATCTTTGACGGCGGGTTCGCGCGGAAATTGACACGGCGGTGCCGAAATGCTAGATTCCTGCGCAACAAACTTACGGGACGCTAGCTCAGTTGGTAGAGCAACGCACTTTTAATGCGTGGGTCGCGGGTCCGATCCCCGCGCGTCCCACCACTCAATGAAGCAAACGATCAAGGCACGACTCTCTGTCGTGCCTTTCGTATTCTCGCCCCACAGCCCGCGCAAGGCCGCGTTTACAAGGGCTTGCGTTCATTTCCGCAGCTTCATGCATCCTCTCTTTTGCGGGGGCTTTGCGGGGCTTCTCATGCGGTTTTGAAGCACGTCCCCCTCATGCGTCCCTCTCCGTCTCTCTTTTGCAACGGGGCCTCGTCCCCCCGGCAAATGCCCGAAAAACCGCCTTCAAAAAGATTTTGTTGTTTCTAATACCCGCCCCCTCTTTTGCAGAAGAGACGGGGGTGTGCTTCCAAGCACACGTCCCCAGAAAACAAAAAGTGCGGGCGGCCCTCCGTACAAACTCACGGGCCTTGGCGTGTCGCCCTCGGACGTGCCGCTGCCGGATGCGGATCGCGATGACACGGGCAACCTCATCGTCCGTGTGCCGGTGAAGTTCTCGCACGTCTCGGGGCGCAAGAAGATCGAGACCGCGCACTCGACCGAGTTCCAGACCAACAGCCCGATTCTCAGGGCCATCGCGAGGGAAATGGCGTGGCTCAGGATGCTCGTCGAGGGGAAGGTCTCGTCGATCCACGACCTCGCCGACACTCTCAAGCTCGAGCGCAAATACGT
>JAZUJQ010000368.1:0-8939 GCA_045642845.1 Kiritimatiellia bacterium | reverse complement strand
CGGCCGCGATCGCGGCCGGGAACGTCATGGCGCACGCCATTTGAATCGCGACGCGATCAAGCTGCGACGTGCGTTTGAAACCGATCGAAACGGTTATGACGAAAAGCACGGCGAACACCGGAAGCGTCCACTTTCTGATGTTTCCGCCGAGCGCGAAAAACGCCGACGGGACTCCGAGCGCGAGAATGAACGGATGCCATTCGAGCGCGCGTTTGCCGGATTGGACGAGTCCGGACAGCAGCATCCCCGTCACCGTGCCGCCGCAAGACGAAGACGCCGCCACGTAATCCGCTATGCCTCTGGCCGGGAACAGCGTGGTCCAGAGCCACGGCGAAAGCAGCGCCGCGGCCGCCGCACCTGCGGTCAGCATCTGCGCGACGGACCGCCGGGTCCAGCGTTTGCGGAGCCAGAGCCACGAAAGAAAAACACCGCCGCACGTGAACACGCCGGGCGTCCAGATGCACGACAGCCACGCGGAAACCGCAAGCGCCGCGACGTCGACCGCAGTGCCGCGACGTTGCACCGCGATGCGGTACGACAGCGCCACGACGACCGGCGCAAGCATCGCCGCGACCATGCCGCCGAGGTTGCCCGACTGCCAGAAAAACAGATATTCGGCACGGTCGAACGCCAGCATCGCCAATCCGCCGGCCAAAGCGCCTTCCCAACGCATCCCGGCTCTGCGGAACGCGGCCACCGTCAGCCACGGAAAACCGATCGCCATCCAGAAAAGCAATGCGGAGGAATAAGCGGTTTCCAGCGGCGCGAAAAGCAGAAACGGAGCCATCAGAAATCCGAAATTGTGCGCGCCGCTCGTCACTCCGATGAAGTGTTCCGTGCCGCCGTTCCAATACGGATTGTAGCTTCCCAGCGCCGGAAAAACCGTGAAAAACTCGTGCAACCGGAACATGAACGCCGGATGATCGATGCCTTGCGCCATCCTGCCGACGGCGAACGGCCACGCCGCCGCGACGCACGCGGCCTGAAAGGCGGCAAGCATGGCGACGAGCGTCCAGACCGCGGTCTTGCGTCCGCCGAAAAACGACAGCGCCACGACCGTCGCGACGGAAGCCGACAGCCACGACAACGCCGCGACGCCGCCGAAACCCGATGCCCAAGGCCCGATCTGGTTGTTCCACGCCGGCCCGGCGAACAACGGGAACGCGACCGCGGGAAGCACGGCGAAAACTGCGAGGAGGTGTCGTTTCATGGCATTCGGTGAAACACGGCGGCGTTGCGATTGTTCATTTCATGACCAGTCAATAGCCGACCTCGACATCGACGATTTCAAGTTCCGGCGGTGCGCGAAGTCCGAAACAGAGCGACGAAGAACCGGCCGCGACCCAGTAGGCCAATCTCGCGACATCGCCGTCGGAAAACGATGCGAGCACGGTGCCGGCGAGCGAATCCGGAGAATCCAGCGAAAGAACGACGCCGTCCGCGGGCCCGTCGAACGTGACGGAAACGAAGCCGCAGGTCGGAACTCCGGCACCCACCGGCACCGAAATCACCTTGCCTCCGCCGCTTTCCGCGATTTCGAACCGCGCGCGCTCCGATACGGGTTCGCACACGTAAAGACGTCCGCCGAGCGATTTGCAGCCGTTCAGCTCCGAAATCGGGACGAACGGATGTTTCGGCGTGAACAGCGCTTCATCGCCGCCGCGCGACCGCACGGCCAGGTCGTGGGGCGCAAGTCCGTTGAACGCATTCATCTGGAACGGATAAACGCCCTTCCCTCTCAAATACCTGTATCCTTCGGAAAAAACAACGATGCGTCCGGAGCGTTCCGCCGCCGGAGACGACGTGAAATATTCATATCCGCCGGGAGCGAGTTTCATCAATCGTCTCGCGCGCATTTCCGGCGATGCCGCGATGTCCGACTGAGGCGCATAACTGCGGAAGCACGCCGCAGTGACGCGAGGCACGTATGTTTTCCACGCCGAATGCATGCAAAACGCGAGCACCGCGCACAACACGACGACGCGGACGCGCCTGCGCGCGCGAAAAACCTCCTCGAAACAAAACGGGAACAACACCGCCTCGGCCGCCACCACCGGCAGCATGTTGCGCTCGTCGTACGATCCGGTGAAAAACCAGAGCGCGGCGAGAATCAACGCGAACACGGCCGGGAGACGAGTTCTGCGCAACGCAAGCGGAACCGTCAGGCCGGCGAAAACGAAGACCGCGAACGCGACATCCGCCGGTCCGCCGCCGAAACCGTACGCCGAACACAGACGTTTCACCACGCCGCGCAGATGCGCGAACGTCGGATCGACCAGATCGGCGTGAGAAGCCATCACGGCCAGAGAATGATTGAACGGATCGGATTCGCCCGAATCGGTCCACACTCCGACGATCCATTGATGCAGGAAAAACACCGACGCCAGAACGATCGCCGTCCATGCGGCGGACAAATCGACTTTCCCCCGGCAGGTTCCAAGCCGCAACGACGGGAAAAACGTCACCGCCAGAGTCGCCAGAGCCAGAGCGGCGAATCCGTTGCCTTTTGCGAACGCCACCGGAAACAGCGCGAAAAACAGGGCCGCGAAACGGAACCCGAAACTGCGGATGCAGGTTTCGGAAACGAAGTTTTCGCGTCCTTCTTCATCGGTCGATGAAACTTTGCAAACGTAAAGACGACATCCGTCGTCCGCGCGCAGACAGACGATGACGGCGAGCGCCGCGAGCATGAAAGCGGCAAGAGGCACATCGACGTAGCCGATGTATTTCACGACCTGAAGCACCGCGGAACCGCATCCGAAAAAAACGAGCACGGACCAGAGCGCATTCGTCTTGAGACGTCTTGAAACCGCGATGAGCGACAATGACAGCAGCAACGGAAACACCTGATGGAAACCCGTGACGAGCAGATGTTCCGCCGAAACGGGGTCTACGGCACCGGAAAGGAGAAAGCGGCATTTGTAAAACAAGCCGACCAGCAACGGAATTCCCGGCGGATAAGCCCCGGAAACATAGCCGCCGAGACCGGCGCGCACCGCGATGTCAGACGCCCACTTGTCCCACGAAACCACCGCATCCCAAGCCGTGAGAGGAGTTCCGGCCACGCACTCGAACAGCCCCTCGCAAAATAGGATCGAAAGCGAGAACGCCGCGAATTCGCACGGCGACACCGTCGCCCGCGAAACCAAACGGCGGATTTTCGGGACCGTCCCCGGCAGCGCCATGACGACGAGCGCGGATTCAAGAAAAACGAGAGGCGCCGCCAAGTCCATGAAACATCCGGAAAGATACAGAATCCACGAGACCGACATCGTGAACCCGAGGCTCGTCGCGACGATGAAAACCGGCGTCAGAAACGGATTGTCCGGATCGACGTCCATCCGCGACCACAGATACAGGCCCGGACCGACGGTGCCCGCGAATGCAATCACGGCGAACAACGCCACGTGCGTCCACGGCTCCCACGCCGAACGTCCAAGCGCAACGAGCGCGTGCGCGAACCGCCATGCGACGAACGACGCCACAAGCGCGGAAAGCGCCGCGAAAACCCGTCCGACGGTTCTCGCACGGACGTTCTGCGGTCGCTGTTCGGCAGAAAACACACCGTCGGTCGCGGCACTCATACGGTGGATTATATGCAACGGAGATTCAAAATGAAACCGGGAGGTCTCGGCGTTCTCTCGCGCGCGCGAGCGCCGCGCTTGCCTGCGCGTGCAAGATATGAGAGAATGAGCGGCATGCGCAAATTGACGCGGAAGTTCGGTCGCCTCGCTGTGACCGCGTTGTTGCTCACCCTTTTGTACCGGAAGGTCGACGCAGCGGCCATTCGCATGTATCTCGGGGACCTGAGATACGGCGTCGTGCCGTTTTTTTTCATCATAACGTTCGCGAACACGTATCTTTCCGCGAAACGCTGGGGTCTGCTCCTCGATGCTGACGGAATCCGCATCCCGACTGGCAAACTTTTCGCCAGCTACTACATCGGATCGTTCTTCAACCTCTTCCTGCCGTCGAACATCGGAGGCGACGTTTACCGCATCGCCGACGTCGCGAAAAAAAGCGGCACCTCGGCCGGATCGCTGGCGTCGGTGGTGGTCGACCGGCTCGTGGGCTTCCTCGCGATGTCGCTTCTCGGATTCATCCTGCCGCTGGCCGGATTGTCGCAGGTGCCGCCGGAGCACCGCGTCAAACTGTTCATCCCGCTGATCGTGTTTTTCGGATTTTTCGCGTTCGCCGCGCTGCTGTGGCAGAAAACGCTGCTTTACGCGATGATACGCATGTGCCTGCCGTCGAAAATCCGCGCGAAAGTCCTCGCGAAACTGGACGAATTCTTCGCGTCCGTCCGCGCCTACGGCGGAAAACGCGGAACGCTGGCGAAAGCGTTCGCGATTTCGCTGCTCTTCCAGGCGCTCGTGTTCACGGCGATCTGGGTGACCGCGCTTTCTCTGCGCATACCGGTGACTCTGGGACAGTGCTTCGCGTTCGCGCCGCTCGTGTGCATCCTCGAATCGATTCCGCTTTCGATCAACGGAATCGGCCTGCGCGACGCCGGCTACGTGATGTTCTTCACGGCGGTCGGAGTGCCGGAACCGAACGAAGCGGCCGCCGCGATTTCCATCTGCTACGTGGTTTTCACACTCATCTACGCGTTGGGCGGCGGAGCGCTTTTCCTCCACCGTCTGCACGCCAACAACAATATTCGGGAAACACCAAATGAAACGCCCTGAAAAAGTCGCCGCCGCGCGCAAAACCGCCGCCGACGGCATCGTTCTGCTCGAAAACAAAGGAGTCCTGCCCCTCGCCGAAGGCGCCGAAGTCGTCCTCATGGGCGTGACCGGCTACGCGTGCCACCGCATGGGCATCGGCTCGGGCGACATGCTCGCGCAGGCCACCGTGCAGTACGACCGCGCGCTCATCGACGCCGGAATCCGTGTTTTTCCGCCCGTGGCCGATTTCTACCGCAACCACATCCTGAGCAAAAAAGAGCAGTTCACGAACGTCAACCGCAACTGGTGGAAGTGGACCACCCGTTTCCACGAACCCGAATACAACGCGGCGTTCGACGAGCTCGTGAAAGGCAAGCGCAAGACCCCGTGCATCGTAGTCATCGGACGCAACTGCGGCGAATCGATCGACCTCACGGACTGCCCAGACTCGTTCCGACTGCACTACGAGGAAACCAAGCTGCTCGAAACGGCATGCGCGAATTTCGACGACGTGATCGTGCTGCTCAACGTCTGCGGCGTTCTTGACATCTCGGCCCTCGAACGTTTTCCGGTGAAGGCCGTGGCGGTGACATCGCTGCTCGGCGAAACGTCCGGGCACGCGGTGGCGGACGTCCTCACCGGCGCGGTGAATCCCGCCGGCCGCCTCACCACGACCTGGGCGAAGCGCTACAGCGACTATCCCACGACGGACTGCTTCGCCTCGATGCACGTCCCCTACCGCGAAGGCATCTACGTGGGCTACCGCTATTTCGACACGTTCGGCATCGAGCCGCGTTATCCGTTCGGCTACGGTCTGTCGTACACGACCTTCTCGGTCAAGGCCGCCGCGCCGGTCGTGAAGGGTGCGAAAGCCACGGTCAAGGCGACCGTCAGAAACACGGGCCGCCGCGCCGGCGCGCAGGTCGTGCAGTGCTATCTCTCCGAACCCGACGGCAAACTCGAGAAAGCGTATCAGCAGCTGTGCGCGTTCGCGAAAACCCCGGTGCTCGAGCCGGGCGAATCGGCCGACGTCGAGCTCACGTTCGATCTGCGCGAATTCGCGGCGTACTGCGAAAAATGCGCGTGCTACGTGCTCGAGCCGGGCGACTATTTCGTCCGCGTCGGCGTGCACTCCCGCGACACGCACATCGTCGGCGCGCTGCGGTTGCCGAAACTCGTGAAAACCATGCAGACGGTCAACCGCTGCGTCGCCCCCGCCGCCGATCTCGCCGGGCTGCGTCTCATTTCGAAAGCCGGCGCGACGCCGTACACCTACGCCGCCGAAGCGAAGGAAAAGGCCGCGGCGCCCGTCACGGAACTCTCCGCGGCCGCGTTCAAGACATTCACGCCGGGAGCGCCCGTCGCGGCCAGACCGCTCAAGAAAAAGCGCGGCGGAAAAACGGTCACGCTCGCGGACGTGCTCGCCGGAAAGGCGACGACATCCGACGTCGTGGCGCAGTTCAACGACCGCGAGCTCGCCAACTGCGTCAGCGGCGTTATTTTCGCAGATCTCAAGGCCGCCGGCGAAACAACGGGCGTCGGAGGCGTCGACGGAATCGTGCGCGGCGAAGCTTCCGAATTCTGGCACAGCACGAAATACGGCATTCCCGCCAGCGCATGCGCCGACGGTCCGTCCGGCATCCGTCTGACGATCTTCGGAGACGAACCTGAAAAAGACACCGAAACGGCGTGCGCCATGGTCGCCTATCCGTGCGGCACCGCGCTCGCGCAGGGCTGGGACGCGGACGCCGCCGAGAACTTCGGACGCTGCGTCGAGTCCGACATGGAGCTCGCCGGCATCGACGGCTGGCTCGCGCCGGGGCTCAACATCCACCGCAATCCGCTCTGCGGCCGCAACTTCGAATACTTCTCGGAAGATCCGCTCGTCTCCGGCCGCATGGCGGCCGCGATTTCGCGCGGCGTGCAGACCCGCGCGGACGGCAGGCCGACGGGCCGCTACGTGACGATCAAGCATTTCGTCACGAACAATCAGGAATTCTTCCGCGGCGACGAGGAAAACACCGTGTCCGAACGCGCTCTGCGCGAAATCTACCTGCGCGGGTTCGAACGCGCGGTGAAAGAAGGCGCGCCCCGTGCGCTGATGACGTCGTACAACCGCTTCAACGGCGACTACTGCGCCACGACGGCGGATCTGCTCGACGGCATTCTCCGCGCGGAATGGGGCTTCGAAGGCCTTGTTATGACCGACTGGTGGAACGGTGCCGACAACAAGCGCCATCAGTCCTCCGGCAACGACGTCATCATGCCCGGCGTGGTCTCGAAACGCGACACGGTCGAACACGGTCTGGCCGACGGATCCGTCGACCGCGCCGCGGTGCAGCGCTCCGCCGTCAGAGTCCTCGACGCCATCGTTCACGCCATGAAATACGAATGACCATGACACAGCAAATCAAAGAAATCCGGCTGCGCGACGCGCTGCTGAAGTTTTTTCCGACGCTGAAGACCTACCGCGCCGGACAGTACCACGGCGGGCACATCAACAGCACGTACTTCGTCGAAGCGAGCGACGGAAGCTCATCCGGCCGCTTCGTTCTGCAACGCGTGAACACGCACGTGTTTCCGAACATCGAAGGGCTGATGGACAACGTCATGCGCATTTCGGAGCATCTGTGCGAAAAGGCGCGGGCCGAAAACGGTCCCGATTCATCGCGCAGCTACCTGCACTTCATCCGCACGTCCGACGGCGCCCCCGGCTTCATGGACGAAGACGGATTCTGGCGCGCCTACCGCCACATCGACGGCGTCACCTGCCGCGATCAGGCCAGTTCGCCGTCCGAAGCGCGTCAGGCCGCGATCGCGTTCGGCCGGTTCCAGAAAATGATTTCCGACCTCGAAGGCCCGCGCCTCAGCGAAACGATCCCCCGTTTCCACGACACGCGCCAACGTTACGCGAACATGATCGCCGCCAAAGAAAAGGACGCGGTCGGCCGCGCCAACGGGTCGCTCGACGCGTTCGACGGTCTGATGGAACTGCGCGACAAAGCGCTCACCGTGCAGCGCGCGTTCGAGAACGGGGAAATCCCGGAACGCGTCGTGCACAACGACGCGAAGTTCTCCAACGTCCTGCTCGACGAAAACGACGGCCACTCGGTCTGCGTCATCGACCTCGACACGTGCATGCCCGGACTCGCGCCGCACGACTTCGGCGACCTGATGCGGTCGATGTCCGCCTCCGCCGCCGAAGACGAACCCGACGTGACGCGCATCGTCGCGCGCCGCGAAATGTTCGACGCCCTGAAAGGCGGCTTCACCGCCTCCGCCGGCGACATGCTTACGCCAGCCGAAACCGCACTGCTGGCGTACGGCGGTCTGGCGATGACGTGCGAAGTCGGCGTCCGGTTTCTCACGGACCATCTCGGAGGCGGCCACTATTTCCGGGTCAACTACCCGGGCCACAACCTCGTCCGCGCCCGCTCCCAGCTCGCGCTCGCCCGCTCCATGCTCGAACGCCTTCCGTTCGACTGAGCAAACTCTCCGCTCCCGAAGAAATGGATCAGAACATTTTACGTCCGGATCTGCTCCCGCCGGTCGTCCCAGACGTCGCCGTGTGGGCGATGGCGGTTCTCGCGGTCGCCGCGTGGATTTTCGCGCGCCGCGTCATCATACGCAGATTCCCGCGTCCGCGGCTGCGCCTCGGCATTCTGATCCCGGTCGCGACGGTTGCGTGCTGGACGGTCCTCCAGACGCTCGGCCGCTGCCTTTGGCTCTCCGCGCGCTGGCATCTCGCCCTCGCGGCGCTCGTCGCAGGCACGGCGCTCGAAACGACGTCGTTCCTCTACGCGCACGAGCTTTCGCTCATCCCGTCGCGCCGCAAACGCCGCACGCTGATCGCGCTGCGCATGACCGCGCTGTGCATCCTGATCTTCATCCTGTGCCAGCCGATCCTCGTCGGCGAACGCATCCACACGTTCCGCAGCCGCGTCGTCGTGCTGCTCGACGACTCCGCGTCGATGAACGTGCCGGACCGCTACTGGACGGACGAAGAACGCCTCGACGTCGCGCAGGCGCTCGGCCTCGTCGAAGGCGCCGACGCCTCGGACGCCGGAGCGGAATTCGCCGCGGCGCTCCCCGATCTCGCCAAAACCGCAGGGCGCCTTTCGGAATTCGAGCCGCAGGCGCTGCCGCGCGAGGAAACGGCGAAGTTCGCGGAATCCCTCGAAGCGCTCCTCGCCCCCGCGGCGGACGCGCTCGACGCCGCCACGGCCAGGATCGACCAGCGCGTGCACGCGGACGCCGCCTCGACGCTGCCGC
>JAZUJQ010000367.1:0-21476 GCA_045642845.1 Kiritimatiellia bacterium | reverse complement strand
GGCTTCCGCGGCGGAACCCGCATCGTCGGCGACGGGCTCCGTTCCGGCGGCCGGAACCGGGGCCTCGGACCCGTCCGTCGGTTTCACGACAACGGGATTGGGTTTGCCCCTCGGACTTGCCGGAGGCGGAGAATCCGGCATCCACGGCATATTGTCGAAAGCCGACTCTTCGTTTCGCTCTTCGACGAGTTTTCCCGAAGAACGCGTGGCGGACGTCCTCACGAGCTCCGGAGGCCTGACGGCCGCGGTCGGCGCGTCCGGCGCGGTGGAATCCTTCTGCGACGCTTCGTTTATCGTGATCGCTCCGGCGGAAGAATCCGCGGACGGCGGATCGGCGATGACGATTTCACCGGAACGGATGCGCGCGATGAGATTCGTCATGCGCGTCACGACCGCATCGTAATCCGCGGCGACTTCGTCGGCTTTGTAATCCGGATATTCGGACGCAAGACGACGGTACACGCCCTGGGCTTCGCCGAGAATGGTGACTTCGTCCATGACGCGGCCTTCGTCGCGCGCCAGATCCGCTTCTTCGACGCGAGTACGGGCGTCCTTCAAAAGCGATTTCTTTTCGCTTCCGAACGGCCAGGCTGACGAAACGGAAGGACACAGAAGCGCGGCGGAGAAGACCGCGGAGAAAACAATCGTCTGGATTTTTTTCATTTCAATTGTCGTCGTTCGGGAGACGCACGGTGGCGGCGTTGCGATGTGCGGCGAGGCCTTCGATATCGGCGAATTTCACGATCACGGGCAGCGCGTCGGCGAGATCTTCGCGCGTGTAGCGCACGAGCGACGTACGGTGACGGAAATCTTCGACGGTAAGGCCGTTGAACATGCGCGCGGCCCCGCCCGTCGGCAGCACGTGACTGGGCCCGGCGGCGAAATCGCCTGCGCTTTCAGGAGTCCAGTACCCGGCGAAAATCGCGCCGGCGTGGACAAAACGCGGAAGAAGGGCGTCGGGATCGGCAGTCTGAAGTTCAAGATGCTCCGGAGCGAACCGGTTAACGAGTTCGACGGCGTCGTCCATCGAGTTCACGGTCGCGATCAAAATTCCGCCCGACGCCGCCACGCGCTCGACCATCGCCTTGCGGGGCAGGTCTTCGGTGCGTCGCACGAGCGCGGCGACGACGGCCGAGGCGAGTTCGGACGAATCGGTCACGAACAGCGAACGTTCATGGCCGGATCCGTGTTCGGCCTGCGAGAGAAGGTCGGCCGCGACCCATTCGGGATTCGCGCCTGAATCCGCCACCACGGCGATTTCGCTCGGGCCGGCCACGAGATCGAGCGCAACCGTGCCGTAGACCTGACGTTTGGCCGCGGTGACGTACGCGTTGCCCGGACCGACGATTTTGAGCACCGGACGGATTTTTCCCGTGCCGTACGCCATGAGTCCGATCGCCTGGATGCCGCCGACGCGGTAGGCTTCTTTGACTCCGCAGAGTTTGAGCGCGTAGAGAATCTCGGGACGGACGCTTTTGTCCTTCGCGCACGGAGTGCATGCCACGATTTCGGGAACGCCGGCGACCTGGGCGAACGTGGCGGTCATGATAACGGTCGACGCGAGCGGAGCCGTGCCTCCCGGCACGTAAACGCCGACGCGCGAAAGCGGAGTGAACCGTTCGCCGAGAACGCCGCCATGCGCAGTTTCGTGGCTCCAGTCTCCGCGCATGGAACGGCGGGCGAAGTCGGCCACGCGTTCGTGCGCTTCTTCGATGCGGGCCCGGGTGTCGGGATCGAGCTTCTTTTCGGCCTCGGCGAACTCAGCTTCGGTGACCGCAAGCTCCTTTGCCTTGAGAGGAACGTGGTCGATGCGTGTCACGGCGGCGACTATCGCGGCGTCTCCGCGCTTGCGGATGTCTTCGAGCAATTCGGCGGCGACGGCCTCGGCCTTCGGATCGAACGTGGGACGGGTGAGAAAATTCTCAATGAGGCGGGAGCGGCGCCCGCCCGTGTATTTGACTATTTTAATCGGTTTCATTTTTCAAATCAGACGTCGAATGAACTGCCTCCTATCGTTTCGCGCAGAATCGAATCCGGCGGAACGCGTGTCGGAGGAATCGGATGGAAATGACGGAGAATGCCCTGCAGACGACGGGCGACGGCGTATTCCGGATCGAACGGTTTCACCTCGGAAAGCAACGCTTCGGCGTACGGACGCAACACGGCCAATTCATAGTCAAGCGAAGAATTGAACGTGGCGTCGGCGTCGTCCTGAAACGGGAAAATCCATTTTTCCTCTCCGCGCCGCACGGCGGGCCACAGCGAAATTGTGTTCTTCGCATCGCGTCCGCGGAACGCGTTGTCGCGCACGATGCGGCGGATGAGACGGTTGTCGGAAGTGGAAAGCAGCGAAGCGTCGTCCATCGAAAGCGCGGTCAGCGCGGAAAGGAATATCTTGTATTTTTCGCGGGACGGGATCCGTTCGGTGAGAAGCGGATTCAAGGCGTGAATGCCTTCGATGCAGATGATAGAACCCTCGCGGAGTTTGATGATTTCATCCTTCCAGACCGGTTTCTGCGAAAGAAAATCGAACGTACGGCGGCGCACGCCTTTTCCGGCCAGAAGATCGAGAAGATCGCGCTGGAGCGCCGGAACGTCGACGGCGCGTATGTCTTCGAAATCCGGCTTTCCGTCAGGTCCGATCGGGTCTTCTTCGGTGGGACGGAAATAATCGTCGGTGGACAGCGCGACAGGGTGCAGCCCGTGCACGCGCAACTGCACCGAAAGACGCGCGCAACTGGTCGTCTTTCCGGCGGAAGACGGTCCGGCCATGAGCACGATGCGCGGCAGGGTTTTGCGGGAAATTATTTCTTCGGCGATACGCGCGAATTCCGCGCGGTGGCGCGCTTCGTCGGTTTCTATTATCTCGTTGGTGCGGCGCGCGGCGATGGCTTCGTTGAGGTCTCCGACGCAGCGCAGATCCACCTGGTCGCCCCAACGCAGATGATTCGCGTGCGCGGTGAAAAGCGAGGCCTGGAATTTATTCCGCGCGACACGGGAAACGTCTTCTTTCGAAGGCCCGAGCAGCAGCAGTCCTCCGCGGCATTCACGCAATGAAACGGGCTTGAGCGCGCCGGTGGAACGGAGCATCGGACCGACGTTCAGATTCGAAACCGCGCCGCACTGTTGCAGAATCACGGTCGGACGGTTCATGTGACGCATGAGGTTCACTTCGTCCGCACGGCCGGAAGACTTGAAAAGTTCAAGCGCGTCTTCGTAGGAAACAAGTTCCTCGCGGATCGGTTCGTCGCGTGCGACCAAAGCGCGCAACGCCGCCGAAATCGCTTTGATTTCACCGGAATTCACCGGCCGTTCATCGCCTTTTTCGCTGTCGCGCACGGCGGCGAAAACACCGCGACCCATGGAAAAACCTACGCGCAGAAACAAATCGGGACACGCCTCGCGCGCGGCGACGAACAGCAGAAAACACATCGTCCGGCGGAACACCAGCCAACCCGCGTCGTCGTTCAAGGTCAGACCTGAACAGGAAGCGCGCACGGGAAGTCTTCTGCAAAGAGAAACCGGGGCGTTGTTGGCGAGCGCGGCGACGAAACGCTCTCCGGCGGAGTTTTCCGCAGGAAGCGCATCACCCACCACTACGCCAGAACCGACGTTAAACACCTGTGTTTCAACGGAGTTTTTCATTTTGCTCCTCTCAACGGGAATCCCGTCCGCCGCCGAATCCGCCGGGAGGTCCGAAACCACCCGGCGGCCCGAAACCGTGTCCGCCGAATCCGCCGCGGTGTCCGCGTCCGCGATGATTTGAACGCTCTTCCTCTGACGGAATCGCGAAACCGGCGTCTTTCAGATATTCAACGTCTTCGTCGTTCAGTTCAACCGGCAGGGGCGGACCTTTGCCGCTCACTATGATGTCGAGATTTATGTCGCGCATCCGGCGTTCGCGCTGTTCGGGCGTCATTTTCGCGAACTCTTCGGCGATTTGCTTGCGGCGCTGCTCCCATTCCTCGCGGCGTTGACGGCGCCGTTCAGCCATTTCTTCTTTCGCACGGGCTTCTTCTTCGCGTTCCTGGGCGACTTCCCAATCGGTTTTGGTCTGCAAAACCACCGGCTGCCCTCCAGGTTGGCCGAATGTCGTCACATCCGCGCAGTTCGTTGTCGCCGGATTGATCCAGAGCGGAAGTTCCGAGGAGCGTCCGTCAAGCGAAATAAGCGCGGTTTCTTTGTCGAAATAAACCGCTTCGCAGGTGAACTTTCCGAACGACTGGCCTTCGAGAAGATAATACGATTTGTTTTCATTGCCGTCGATGAAACCGACGGCCGGAGTTCCGTGAAAACGGGAAAGCAACGTGATTTTGACTTTGTCGAGCCCTTCCGGAATCACTTCGGGCGGCTCCGGAGGAGACGGCTCTGGAATGAACCCGTCGTCCGGCGAATCGACGGTGTTCGGCGGCGGCGGCCCGAACGGCGACATGTCGAGAATATCCTGATACCGTGTGAACGGCATGGACGACGAATCGACGGCGCGCGCCCCGGCTGCGGAGAAAAACACCGCGACCGAAACGCCCGCCGCCAGCAGTGCGCGAACGCTTTCCGCCGACTTCGATTTCATGCCGGACATTCTATCAAACGAAAAAGAAAGTAGAAAGGGACGACTTTCCGGAACCGCCGGATTTGACATGCCGCCGCAGGGATGTCCCCGCGGCGGCACAGATGCATGTTTTGCAGAAGCGTTGATTTACCGGATCAACACCATGAACCCGCCGGGTTGACCCTCGTAGCAACCGATATCGATGGTTTTCCCGATCACGCGGGGTTTGCCGTCGAGATCGACGAGAGCGTCCCAACCCGTCGGAGTCACGCCGGTGTTGTAAAGCTCTCCCTTGGAAGCCGGCCGGTAATCGCCTTTTTCATAGTTGAAGAACGCCGAAGAAGAAGCGATCAAAGAGCACGTGGTGTTGATCGCCTCGTCGTCGTCCGTGGCGCAGTGATCAAACACCGCGGCGGTGCCGTCCCAACCGATGTGCTTGGCGCCGATGTCGGGTTCTCCGTCCTCGGGATACGCGAAATCGCATCCGAAAACGCAGCAGTTGACGACCGACGCGGAATCCAAAGCGTAAATGCCGCCTGTGCGGGTGCCGCGGCAATTGACGACCGTGCAGTTTTTGACCTTTGCGCTCGAGCCGGCGTAGATGCCGCCGACGGACATCGGAGAACCTTCGGCAGCCGGGGTCAAAGTGGTCGTGGAACACGCGGCGACGAGGCAGTTTTCGGCGCGCGCGCCGCTTTCGAGGTGTATTCCGGCGCCTTTGATGCCGCCCCACTGGTTTTCATCGGAGATTGTGCAGTCCTTGACGATCGTGTGGGTGACGAGGCCGTTGAGATTTTTCACGTAGACGGCGCCCTTGGCCATGTAACCGCCCGAGATGCTGCAGTTTCGGACAACGCAGTTGGACACGGTTCCGCCGTTCTCGTCGATGTACATTCCCGAACCGCTGACCTGACCTTGGTAGTACCCGTTGCTGACGGTCACCGAATCGACGAACGCACCGCTTGAATTGAGCGTGAAAAGACGGAACGGACTTCCGCCGCTGCGTGCGATGACGACATCATCCGGATTGCCGGAAGTTCCGTGGACGCGAATCGGATGATTGATCTGAATGTCTTTGGTTTGTTCGACGTAATTGCCGCCGGCGATCCAGACGTCTCCGCCGAATTCGCCGTATTCCGAAAGCGTGTTCACGGCCGCGCTGACTTTCCGGCGCGGGGTTTCCGGCGTCCAGCCGCCGTTGGCGTCATCGCCGGTGGTAGCCACGTACTGAACCGGAGCAATGGAACCTTCAGGCAGCAGCAGCGCGACGAGATCGACGGCTTCGTTGATCTCGAACGTTCCGTCGCCTTCGACTTTAGCGCCGGAAGCGTCGATCCACCCGTAGAGGTACCATCCGGCGTCGGGCGTCACGACAGGCGCGGTCGAAGCGCCTTCGGCGACCCATTCGTAGCACGTGGCTTCGCCGGCTCCGACGACATCGACGGTGACCTTGTATTCACGCGAATAATTCCACACGAGTTTCGACGCTCCGTTCGGAATGACGAAGTTCGCGCTGTTGCCGTCTCCCGATGTCACGAACGACCACTCGCCGTTTTCATCAGACACGTAAAGAGTCCACCCGTCGCAGAAAGTCCGGAGATTTCCGTCCGGAGAAACATACTCCGAATCCGCGGTCGCGGTTACTCTTCCCGAAAGATCCGTGTGAACGCCGAACGCCGGCGAAGCGTCACCGTAGTTGTCGGGCTCGCCGACGACCAGGAACGACGAATCGGAACCTTCGAAAGCGCCGATGTCTATGCTCTGACCGGAAACGCGCGGCTTGCCGGCGAGATCAAGTTCGGGATAAACGGACAAAGTCTGTCCGCCGTCGAAAAGAGCGCCGCCTTTCGCCGGCGCGTAGTCCGCGTGCGTGTAATCGTTGAACGCATCGGACGTCAAATTGAGAACGGAAGAGTTCAAGTTGTATGTTTCGGTCGCATCGGATGCGCAATAAAAGAATCTGCCGGCATCGCCGACAAACGGACTTGAAGTGGTCACGATTTCCTTGGCGCCGGAAGCGGAATCCGTCACCTGTATTTTCTTTTGGCAACCGAATGAAACGCAGTTGACCGCATTTCCGGCCGAAGAAATTTCGATGCCGCCGCTGCGGCTGCCGACGCAATTCACAACCGTGCAGTTGACCGCCTCGCCGCCGACCATGTAAATGCCGCCGGTAACGTTTGCCGCCGAAGGGGAAGCGATGTCTGAATGAGTGTGGCAATCCACGACAAGCGAATTCTCGACGTGTCCGTTTTTGACATGCACGCCGCCGCCGCATGCTCCGATCCAGGATGCGTTCGCGTACACGGAACAGTTGGAAATCACGCAATGCGTCAGCAAGGCGTCGTCGGAATCCATGTAAACGCCGCCGCCGCACGGGAGAGGGTTGCTGGCCTGCCTCGAATAAGAATTGCGAATGACGCAATTCGACACGACGCCGGCGTTCAGCAGCACGCATCCGCCGTAGTTGATGCCGGAACCGACGCCCATCATGCCCTCGGAAAGCGTCACGTTCGAAATGCTCGCTTCCTTATCGTTCATCAAAAGAACACGCGCGCCCTTGCCGTACGAGTACGTGTTGCTGTTGTAGCGGAGCACCGTTTGGGAAGGATCGGATCCGGTGCCGATGATGGAAATCGAGTTCGTGACGGAAATCTGCGCGGTCTGAACGTACGTACCGGGTGCGACGTAAACGAATCCGCCTGTCACGGAAAGCTGTTCAACGGCTTTTCCGACGCTGGCGAGCGGCGATTCGAAGGTGCCGGCGTTGCCGTCGTTGCCCTTTGTATCAACGTAACGAACCGTGTCTTCGGCACGACCGAAAATCGGCGTGACTTCAATTGAAACGGGCGTGCAGAAACTGACCGTGCTCTGGCGTTTGCCGACTCCTTTCGGCAATCCGGACCACGAAAGGAAAACGTAGCCTTCGTCTGGCGTAGCGGTAAGCGTTATCGTTTCGTCGTTACGGTAAACGCCGGCGCCGGTCGCCGATCCGCCCGCGACTTCCGGAATCGTGACGGTCACTTCCGTGACGTAGTTGAAAAGTTCCAGATCGCCCAAGACGATCCAGGTTCCGTCGCCGTTGTTCTCGGAAAAATCGAATTTATACGATCTGTAGGCCGTGGAGTTGGCCATGACGTAGAAACGCGTTTCGCCTTTCGACCAATCGGTTTCATCCGCGATGGAAGCGAGTTCCGTCCAGGTTCCGTTGGAACATTCATCATTCACGGATGTGGCGATGTAATCGTTGGAGCCGTAGATTTTCCAAGCTCTCGGCGCGCGCGTTTCGACATCATATCCATCGTTCATGAAAGTGATCGCGTATGCGTTGACCATCTTCGCTTCGTTGAACGTGTAAGCGACGC
Source organism: Kiritimatiellia bacterium (assembly GCA_045642845.1). Lineage (GTDB taxonomy): Bacteria > Verrucomicrobiota > Kiritimatiellia > RFP12 > UBA3636 > JAZUJQ01. The sequence goes on along the minus strand of JAZUJQ010000367.1, from coordinate 13,562 downwards.
ATACATGCGCCTTTTTGGCGATAAACCGCGTGTTCGTATTATTCAAAGCTCCGTTGTCAAACGCCCGACTGGCATCGCCTTCGTTGAGCGATGTGTTCTTGTCTTTCGAAGCGACGCCCTGCGCGACACCTTCAACGGGGTCGGTAAGGTCGACGATTCCGTCCGGTCTGGAAATCGAAACTGTTCCGGCGAATGCTCCGAACGCAAGACTTGCAATTGCAAATGCAATCAATGACTTTTTCATACCTGTCCTTTTTGATTATGTGAAATCAGAACCCGAATTAATCGAACGACGCAACTTCATCGGTCGCTGGACATACTACCATCATTAAATGAAAAGAAAATAAAAAATTTTATCCGTGTTTTGCAATATTTTACATTTCAGTCCCTTGCAACGGACAAACACAGAATGCGTGCGGCGCCGACTGAACGCAGCGCTCTCGACGCGTCTTCGAAAGTGGCTCCAGTGGTCATGACGTCATCCACCAGCAACAGACATTTGCCGTAGACGCGCGGAATTGCCGATGCGGCCACATCGAACGCTCCGGCCATGTTTTTCCGGCGTTCTTCGGCGCTTTTCATGGTCTGCGTGGCGGTGTCCCGACACCGCCTCAGCAGGGACGGATCGAGCGGCAGACCCGTCTTTCCGGCAAGCGCACGGGCAAGACGTTCCGCCTGATTGTAACCGCGTTTGCGGTATTTGCGCGGATGCAACGAAAGCGGCACGATGGCATCGACCGTTTCATTCGCGTAGTATGCGAGAAACGCGGCGTGAAGAAGTCCCGAAAGGTCTTCGGCCGCGCGATATCCGCCGTGATATTTGAGCAGATGTATCATCGAGCGCACCGGCCCCGTGTAAACGGCGGCCGAACGGGCGACGTCGAAAGACGGTCTTTTCGCGCGGCAACGCGAACAGAACAACACGGAAGTCGTGTTTTGCGCCTGTTCGAATTCAAGCATAACTTTCCCGCAGACGGAACAGCACGCCGACATATCGCGCAACGGCACGGCCGCGAGGCATTCATCGCAGACGCAGCGGCCTTCGACATGGCCGCCGCACACCGCGCACGCGGAAGGATAAAGGAGGTCCAGCAGTCCCTCGAAAAACTTCATGCGGAGAAAGGCGCCTCAAGCGCATCCGCGGTTTTGGACAGAGCTCCGCGGCTTGCGTTCACCGTTCTGTCGGCGCGGACGCCGAATTCTTCGCGCACCGCCTTGTTTTTCGAGAGGTTGCACACGGCCTCGACGAGCGCCGGAACGTCGTTGACTTCGACGATGGATTCGTCCGCCCTGAATTTCGCCATCACAGGTTTGAAATTCGATGTATCAGGACCGCAAATGACGGCTTTACCGAACGACGCAGGTTCTATCATGTTCTGACCTCCGACGTTGGGCGGCATCGTTTTTCCGACGAAAACGATGTCGGATTGCGAATAAAGCGCGAAAAGTTCGCCGGTGGTGTCTACAAGCAGCACGGGAGGTTCGGAGGATTCGTCGACGGCGGACGGTTTGGAAACAAGAGAACGACGGATCGTGCTTGCGCCGAGTTTTTCCAGTTCGGCGGCGACTTCATCGCCGCGCTCCTTGTGGCGGGGACACAACGCGAGACGGAGTCCGGGAGTCGTTTTGACGGCTGCCCGCCACGCTTTGAGAAGCGCCGCTTCCTCGCCGGGCCACGTGGATCCGCCCAGAAGCACGAGATCGCGTCCGGGAACGATTCCTCCGACCGCGAGAGTGGCCTTCGCCTGATTGATTTTTTCATCCGACGGCGGCGTTATGTCGAATTTCACGGAACCCGTGATTTCTATCTTATCGGACGGTGCGCCCATTTTGAGCAGACGTTCACGGTCGAGCGCGGACTGCGCGAGAATGCGCGTGAAGCATTCGAACATCGGGCCGAAGAAAAAGCGGAGATGACGGTACCCTTTGAAAGAGCGGTCGGAAACACGGCCGTTGGCCAGAATTATCGGAATGTTTTTGGCATGAACCGCACGGATGACGTTCGGCCAGAATTCGGTTTCGATGATGACGAATTCTTTTGCGTTTATCACGGACAGCGCGCGGTGCACGCACACGGGAAAATCGATCGGAAGATAAATGACTATGTCTTTTTCCGACGCGATTTTTTCGCATTCCGCGCGTCCGGTGGAACTTGTCGTTGAAATGATGCAGGAAAACTCCGGATTGCGGCGGCGCATCTCTTTTATGATGAGACCGGCGAGATTCGCTTCTCCGACCGATACCGCATGAATCCACACGCGCGGTTTTTCAGAAAGCCGCGCCGCGACATCCGGCTCGAACTTTCCGAACCGTTCTGAAAAATGGGCCCTGTAGCCGCCGCGTTTTTTCATGCGGAGAAAAAACTTCGGCAGCATCAAAAAGTAACCTATGGAAAAAAAGAAATTGTAGACGAGCCAGCGCATGGCGGGTTTTGCGGAAAATGATTATTTGTCGCATTTTTCCAACCGTATGCCGATCGGAATGCGCGCGCGGTATCCGTTGGCGAACGCACCGCCGGTCATGGGACGCGGTTTGCCTTCCGGAAGAAGCATCGTGAGACGCAGCGCCTTGCCGGCGCCGCCGGCGACGAGCGGACCTTTCTTTTTATCAAGTTCAAGAAGGGTTCCGGGAAGAGCTCTGGCCATGCCCTGAGGCAGCGGCTCGACTTCGGCCGACTGAACCTTCACGCGCATGCCCGGCTTCCCGTCGACGCCCGGGAAAAACGTGGAAGCGCCGCGTACGCCGCTGAAAGCGCGGACTTTGCGTTCGTTTTCCGCCGCCGAGAGCGACCAGTCCAGCCATTCTTCCTGATTTTTTATCTTCTTTGCGAAAGTGGCGAGGGAAGAGTCCTGTTTGACGCGAGGACAGGTGCCGGCGGCGAGTTTCAAGAGAACGTCCACCATAAGCTTGGCGCCGGAGATCGAAAGCGTGTCGCCGAGCGTGTCGGCCGTATCCGTGGCGGAAATCGGACAGGATACCGTGCCGAGAACATCGCCTGTGTCCATTCCGGCATCCATCAGCATCGCCGAAACGCCCGTTTCTTTGTCTCCGGCGAGAATCGCGCGCTGGATCGGCGCCGCACCGCGCCATTTCGGCAGAATAGAAACATGAAGGTTCACGCAACCAAGCGGAGGCATGTTCAACAGATACTCGCCGAGAAACTGACCGTACGCCATCACGACGATGACGTCTATTCCCAGCCCGGCCACGGTCTCGAGCACATACTGCGCGTTCACGCTCGCCGGCGTGATGACCGGTATGCCCTGCTCGCGCGCCATCGCTTTGACCGGACCCGCCTCCACCTGCAAATGGCGGCCTTTGCAACGATCTGGTTGCGTGACCACCAACGCGACGTCAATGGCGTCCGATTCCTGCAGAGCCTTCAAAAATCTGCAGGAAAGCGGGGAAGATCCCATGAAAGCTGCGCGAATGCGCTTGACAGGCGACATAGCGAAGGCCGTTACCCCTGTTCTTTTACGCGTGACATGCCGACCAGCGTGGAAACAACCGCCTGCTGTGCGGCCGTCCAGGCCGCGATGTCGCCGGTGAAACCGTCCGGCATCGCGAGCAAACCGCTGCCGCAGGAAGCGCAGCACCCTCCGGCGCGCGTGATCGCGGCACCGCAGTTTGGACACTTCCGTTCAAGAATTTCTCCGCAGAAAAGACAATGCTCACCGCATCCGCACGAACCCGACGGCAGAAAGAACAACTGCCCTCCGACAAAATAAGGATAATTCGTCGGACACTGGAAATTCGGACAGAACGCCAAGCTCATGGCCGAGACGACTGGCAACGCCGCGGAAGATTCTTCGGGAAGCTCAACTCCGAGAAGTTTGGCGACCTTGCTTATGTTCTCTTTCGAAAGCGCAGTGGCTCTGCCGGCCTCCATCATTGAAATCTGCGACTGCGTGCAACCAACCTGCAACGCCAGATCGCGTTGATTCAGTTTGGCCGCAATGCGCGCATTGCGCAAAAGCAGATGGATTGAGGAAGCGTCGTTCATGACGTGCGGGAGAATCGCAAAAAACCGTTCCACACGCAAGCAAAACTTATCAACAACCGTTGATAATTCTGTTGATAATTACCGAAAAATGATAAATATTTACAATCATAACTGTTTGAAATTTCATAAGTTATTGTATTTATCAACTAAATATCAACAACTGCGGAAAAGATCTGATGACTTAATTGGTACACCTGCCTTTGTTTTAATCTTCAAGACTGGCGGAATACGCGAAAAGGCAATGGCGGAGCATCCGTTTTTCAAGTCGATTTACGGCGCAAGAATAAAATACACGCAACCCGATCAGAAAAACACGGTTATGCGGCTATTTTTTCCGCCGGGCGGAAAGAGCGCCGATATGAACCGTGCCTGTAAACGATCCTGAAAGGCGGATTTTGTACCCGATGACATCTTCAGCGGCGTTTTTCTCGGTCGTGCCGCGTGAAAACTGCCATCCGTCCTTTGCCGACCATTTTTTCACGGAATCCGGCAAAGACGCCATGGAAACCCCCACGGGATTCGAAGCGGAGAATTCTCGCGTGAGCGACACGGATTCGCCTCCGTTCGCGCGGACATCGAGTATCATAAGTTTCAAAACGCCTTTGAAATCATCGTCGAATTTCACACGGGCCATGGCTTCGATCCGATCATCGGGCGAACACTCTATGAGAGCGGAATCGAAAGACACGTTCTTTTCCGCTTCAGAAAAAATTCTGATCGCACCGTTTTCATCGAAACCGGGAATCTGGCGTTTTCGGTCTGAAACGGTCAGTCTGTAGCCGCGGCAAACGAATGTTTCTCCACCGGCGCTGTAAAAATCAGGCAGCAGATTGCCGTCTCCGTACCCAGTCGACGAAGCCGGAACCAGATCCGGTTCCCGTTCCGGATATGACGCCCCGTTTCCGCGCAACGTAAAGGCCGCGACCACTGCGGCGACGAGACATACCGCGCTTATCGACACGGAAATCACAGCCGTTCTCTTCAACCGTTTGTTTTCGCGCAGCAATTTGCCGGAAACCTGCTTTTCGACAACATCGCCGCCAACGCGTGTTTGCGCGGACGGCGAAAAATCCGCTTCCACACGCACCGTGGCCTGGGCTTCGCCGGCGTTTCGAAGAAGCTGCACGTCTTCAGGATTCAAGCCGCGTGCGGCGGCGACGGCGGCGCGAAAAGCGTCCATATCGAACGTAACACGCTGAAAATAAACAGACTGCGCCACATCATCGTAAATCACGTACGAAGCGCGCGGATCGCCGTCTCGCGGCGAACCGACGGACCCCACGTTCACGATGTAGCGTTTGCCTTCTTCGAGAGCGAAATCCTGCGGAGGCACGGAGTAGACGGTGCCGCTGTCTCCTGTCAAAAAGAACCCGGCTCTGTGCGAATGTCCGACGAAAAGCAGTTGTTCCGGACATTTCCGGAATGATTCCGCCGCATTTTCCGTCGTGGCTACGTAATTGAATTGCGCGGGGTCGTCAAAAGACCCGTGAGTGCAGCGAAATCCGGGGCCTGTCAGCACAAGCGGAAGATTTTTGAACAACATCACCGCTTTTTCGCCCAACTGCGCCTGGGTCCACGAAATCACGCGCTGAGCCCTGTCGTTGAACACTGAAGGGTCCATGCGGCCGCACACCACCGCATCGTGGTTGCCGAGCACCATGTCATGCACGTGCGAATACACGGACTGAAGACACTCCGCGGGCTGCGGGCCGTAACCGACAGTGTCGCCAAGACAGATGATCCGATCGACATTCCTCAAAGAAATGTCGGAGAGAACCGTTTTCCACGCAGGAAGATTGCCGTGTATGTCTGAAACAAAAGCGTAGCGCATCAGAGATCTGCCGGCATAAGACCGGGAACGATGGAATTCACGCGGGATTTCATTTCGCGCATCCGTTCAAGCAATCCAATCATCTCGGGCGAATCTTCGACAATGATTTCCTTGCGCTCGTGTCCTGCCTCCCAGGCTTCGTATTTGTCGCGTATAGGGAAAAAGATTTTTTCGATTTCCTTTTCTTTCACGCCCATTTTACGAAGATCCGCAAGCACCTTTCCACGTGACACGCCCGGTATGTTTTCACGCTGGGTGCGCTTTTCCAACGCCATCATCTTTTTGACTTCGGCCTGGAATTCATCGTACTTTTCCTTTTCGTTCAAATAATCTTTTTCGTACGGATTGACGTATTGAGACGCCTGACGCTCGTATTCCGCGTAGCGCAATCCTTCGTATTTACCGTAGAGAGTGCAGAAATCAATCAGCATTTTGCGTTGTTCGGGATCCGCTTCGGAAAAAGTCACGTCAGGAAATATCACGACGTCGCAATCGCGGACAACGAAAAATTTTTCAGTCCATTCGTTGTTTTTGAGAAACTTGCAGGAATAGCACTTTCCTTCGTTGAGTGTTTTTTCATTGGCGTATTCGAACACGGTTCCGCCTTTTACGGTTCCTGCACGACGCAACCCGTAACCTTCGTACACGTAAAAAGCGGAGTTTGTGACCACTATACCCCAGGGAAGGCCCGGATCCGAAACAACCTGCATTGCCGACGACGACGGTGCACCGGACGAACCGCTTTCAGAATCCTGAGATTCCGTTCCGATTTGAGTTTCCTTGGAAGAACCGCTCTTCCTGTCTTTTTTGAGAACAAACTTCGGTAAAGACGGATCTTCACCGGATCCGTCCGAAACCGCGTCTTCGTCATCGGAAACAGAACTTGTCTCCGGCGACTCCACTTCCGAATTTTCCGCGGCGGATGCCGAAACTTCGACACCGAGCGCTTTCGCTATCCCTGAATAAGCGCTGAAATTCGATTCTTTGAGTTCAGGCAGAAAAAACCACACCGCGAGCGAAAGAATCACCGCAGTGAAAACAACAGAAAACAGGAAACGGACCATGTGGAAACAACCTTACACACGCAGAGGCATGATGAGATAAAGGAAGTTCGTACCGTCTTTTATGAGTCCGGGACGCGTGCGGTCGTTGAGTTCGATGACAACTTCGTCGCTCGTGAGATTCTTTAGAGGCTCCATTATGAACTCGGGATTGAACACGACCTCGAGAGGATCTCCGTCGTACTTCACGGTGACGGTGTCAAGCACGTCGTCGGCCGCAAGAGACGCCACCGTGATGGTAAGCGTGTTGCTTTCGAAATGCAGACGGATCGCATTCGTCGTCGGCGTCATGGAAACATGAACACGGCGAAGCACCGAAAGCAGTTCTTCACGATTGACGGAAATCTTCTTTTCTCCGTTGTCGAACAGAATCTGCTGGTAGTTCGGATATGCGCCGGCAAGCAGCTTGGATGCCACGAAACGATCGCCGAACTCGAACATGACCTGGGTTTCCTTCACGGTGATCTTGAGATCGCCGTCATCTCCAAGGGATTTGACGAGTTCCTGCACCGCGCGCTGAGGAAGCACGATGTCACGCGAATTTTCGGAAGGAAATTCGACTTCCGACCAGAAAAGAGCAAGACGACGGCTGTCCGTCGCCACGCACTTGAGCTTTCCGTCGGTAAAAGACAGCAAAAGCCCGGTCAGAACAGGACGGGCGTCGTCGGTCGCGGTGGCGTAGTGGGTCTTGCGCAACATCTCCTTGAACGCACTCTGCGCGATCGTGTAGGAAACACCGCCATCAGAGTTGATTATCGCCGGAAATTCCTTCGCCGCGATGCCGCTGATTTTCGACCTGTACGAACCGCAGGTCAGGCGCACCGCGTTCGGAGCCATGGAATCAGTGGCTATTTCTATCACCTGATCGGAAAGCTCACGCACGATGGAGGTGAGATATTTGACCGGAAGAGTGATGTCTCCCTCCTCCACGACCTCAGCCATGCAGGAATAACGGAGAGTGAGATCGAAATCCGTCGTCGTGAACGTCAATTTCTCGCCTTTGGCGGAAATAAGAACGTTTGAAAGCACCGGTAAAGAAGACCGGGTGCTCACTATGCCTTGAACCGAAGTCAACGCTTCAAGAAAATTCGACTTGTGAATTTTGAATTTCATGTTGTGGACAAGAACGACGTTTGTTTTGTTATTCTTTTAAAATCAAAGTAAGAGCAATAGCGGTGTCAATTGTTTTGGAATATCACCTCAAGTACTTGAAATTACAAGAGTTACGCATGTAAATATCCTGTGTTTATTCTTTGAATTCAAGTGAAAGATGAAGCTGTTTGCTGACACCTCGCCGAGTTGTCTTCCTGTTTTACGTCTTGTTTTCACAAGTTGTTTACAAGGATTTCTACATCGGTTGTCAATTTGGAATGACGACACCGCACCGCCGTTTGCGTTGCTGCCCGGATACTACCTTAAACACGGTTCGCTGGTCAAGAAAAAATGTTGATTTTTCAAGGGATTTCGCATGACTTCACCTTCAAATTAGTCTCTCTTTTTTCATCCTCTCCAGCAATATTCCGAGAATCGCGATGTCCGCCGGTGTTACCCCTGTGATACGCGCGGCCCGACCGAGGTTTTCCGGACGCACGCGTGAAAGCTTTTCCCGTGATTCGTATCGCAATGACGAAATCGCCATGTAATCGATGTCCGCCGGAATTTTAAGGTTTTCCTGTCTGCGCAGTTGCTCGGCTTTTCTTGTTTCAACGGAAATGTAACCCCGGTATTTCACGCGAAGCTCTATTTCACGCACAAGATCTTCCGATATGTCGTTCCTGGCGCCTGGCAATGCCGTGTAACTGTTTCCGACTTGACATAATTTCGTTGCCAAAGTAATTCCGTTCAAGCGTTCTGAATTTAACCTAACTTCCTCATTTTCAATGATTTGCATATCATTGAACGTGCGGTTCAGTTCAGTTTCCGAGGCAATGCCGATTTCTTTCGCTTTTTCGAAAAGACGGAACCGTGCGGCGTCTTGACGCAACATCAATCGATGCTCCGCCCTCGAGGTGAACATACGATACGGTTCATTCGTGCCCTTTGTGATCAAATCATCTATGAGCACTCCTAGATACGCTTCGTCACGGCGTAAAACAATAGGTTCCAGATCGCGTATCGCACGCACTGCGTTGATTCCTGCGATCAATCCCTGCGCCGCAGCTTCTTCATATCCAGTCGTCCCGTTCACTTGACCGGCAAGATAAAGATTGTGCAGCAGGCGCGATTCAAGTGAATAGCAAAGATCCTGCGGATCGTAGAAGTCGTATTCGATCGCATAAGCGTATGCGGCGAAACGGGCCTTCTCCAATCCAGGGACCGTGTGCACCATTTCTTCTTGAATGTCGCGAGGCAAACTAGTTGAAAGCCCGTTCGGATAGAAAAGGTTTCGTTTGCCGCATACGGATTCAGGTTCAAGAAAAACATGATGCTCGTTCCGGTCGGCGAATTTCACCACCTTGTCCTCGAAAGACGGACAATATCGAGGACCGATGCCTGTAATGTCACCGCCGTAAAGAGCCGTGTCTTTCAAATGAGCTCTAACGAGATCGCACGTGGATTTCGTTGTATGCGAAACATAACAGGATGTTTGTTTCCCACCTGCGTAAACAGGTCTCCATTCTTCGCAATCAGGTTCAGATGAAGTTTCATTCCATGTAAATACCGGCGAAGACAACGGCTCTGCCGAGGTGTTTTGTTCCACGTGGAACAATTTCGCGGAATTTTCCGTAAAAAAAGTTTTTGAATCGCTGTTACAACATTCTTTTTGAGAGAGTTGTTCACAACTGTCAGTTAAATGTTTATATTCTTCATTTGAACATTGTTCCACGTGGAACATTTTTTCAGACGGCTGACAGTTACCAATGCTTAAATTTGCGTTCTCGGCAGCAAAAGACTTTTCCTCAATTTCGGAGTTTATGCAACTTGCCTGGCATTGTTCCACGTGGAACAAATTTGATTGATCGCGTTCCGGCTTGTTTATTTGGTCATATGAATGTTCCACGTGGAACATTTTCATTTTCTCTTTTGCGAAACACGAAAAAAACGGTGGCGGGGTCTCGCCGTCCTGGCGCATCATAGCCGACAAGTTCACACTTTCAGGATACAATCTTGCGGGAGTTCCGGTTTTCAGTCGTTCGACATGAAGTTTATTCGTTCTCAATTGATCAGCGAGCGGATTTGCCGGTGGTTGACCGTTTCCACCGCCCGCTATAGTCTCATGTCCTATATGAATGGTTCCTCTTAAAAACGTTCCGGATGTAAGAACGGTTTTTTTCGAAGAGATGGCGCCGTTTTTCAGTGTGTGAACTCCGTTTACACTGTCGCCTTCGATCTGCAATGCCACGACTTCGTCTTCCAACAGCATTAAATTCGGAGTGTGCGAGAGTACGCACAACATCCTGCCTTTGTACAGATACTTGTCGCATTGAGCGCGTGTGGCTCTGACTGCCGCTCCGCGTCTGGTATTGAGAACTTTGAACTGAATGCCGGCGTAATCTGAGTTTTTAGCCATTTCTCCGCCAAGAGCATCGATTTCGGCAACCAGGTGTGATTTGGCTATGCCGCCGATGGACGGGTTGCACGGCATTGACGCGATTTTATCCAACCGCAGAGAGATCAACAATGTTTTAGCGCCAAGACGTGCTGAGGCAAGCGCCGCTTCGGCGCCGGCGTGCCCGCCGCCGATTACTATGACGTCGAAATCTGATGTCATTTCAAAACTTCTTCCAATACTGCATCAACTGTTATTGAATTGATGCAAGTGTAGAAATTGCAATGCTTTACGTATCCAAAAATCGAACATGGAGAGCATTGCATGGGACATTTCAACACGGTTCCGCAGTCGGGGGGCGGGCCCCATTTGCGTGGATCGCTTGGTCCGAACAGGACTATTGCTTTTGTGCCGACGGCGACTGCGAGATGCGCGATTCCGGAATCAGGACCGATCAAACATTCGGCTTTTTTACAGATGGCAGCGGTTTGCCGAATATCGAGTTTACCGCAAAGATCGATGATGCAACCGTTTGTTTGCGCTGCGATTTCAGCGGCGTACGCGCAATCGCTTTTATCACCGACCAACACGCACTTCAATCCTGATTTTTCGAAAAGGCGATTGCAAAGCGAAGCGTATTTGCTGCTTTCCCAACGTTTTGACGCCACGGATCCACCGGAATGAATGACGAAAAAGCGGTCAGGAATATCAGGCAATTCACATTCTTCGTTTAATTTCAGAATGTTTTTACGTGATGAAACCGTGATTTTCCCATCGACGATGGAATTTACAAGTGCGGAGAATTGCGTGTCTTCCTGCGCCAGAAGATCGTAAGGAACCAAATGATTGTAAATATCAAGGCGTGCCGGATTTATGTTGAACCCGACGCGTATCGGAGCGTTCGTGACGGCACAGAAAACAGCCGAAAAGTTGTGGAACTGTTCCGTATCCAGCACAATGTCGTAATGACGTTTTTTCAACCACGCCAACGTACGCAACGGGTGGTTGTCGTATGTCAGAATATTATCCGTAAGTCTTGAAAGTTCAAATACTTGTGCGTTTCTTGATTCACACAGAACGTCTATTGATCCATTTCGTGGCGCGGTGTACGACCCCGCCACGGCGGAATTCTTTGCAAGCAAATCCGACAATGCCTTCAATGCCGGCAGCAGCATGATTGCATCGCCTATGCCGCCAGGCCGTATCACGAGGATTTTAGGTGACGAAAAATCCGAAACAAGGCGTGTTTCAGGACTGTTTTGCGCATGGGACAGCAAGCGGCAAAGCAACGGCCCCAGCGAGGCGTCGATGGCTTTGATTATTGAAACTTTCGCATTCATTTCAAGAATGAAAATAAATCAAATTAGGAATGACCGTGCGCCGCCGTATTCAGTTTATTTTTCAGTTTGCGATTTGAACTTTCTCAGTTCCATCGGAACTTCAAGGCCGTCGTTTATGCGTGACATGAGCGCGAGCGTCAAAGATGCGGATTTGTAAAGGGAAGACGCCGAAAGTTTGTCGATTGTGTCTTCGCCAGTGTGCCAGTAATCGTGTTTTCCGGGGGCGGACCCGTATTCGAAATCAATCAGGTCTATGGCATGGAACCCTTGATTTATGAAGGAGATGTGATCGTCTATGATGGACGTGTCCGCCAACGTGACGACCGGGCAGTCTTTGCGTTCCAGCGAAGCCTTGATGGCGGCTTTTCCGATCCATGGCGAAACGTTGCGTGGAATGTCTATACTGAGATTCCTGTCTCCGACCATATCCAGCACTATCGCCGCCAGGACTTCTGGTTTTTTCCGTTTATCGCCTGATGGAACAAATTGCGGAAATTCCGCGGCCATATGCAGAGATCCGTGGAGCCCGTCGCCCGTCTGATATGCGGAACCGGCGGCTTCTTCTCCATCGAAAAACGCAAAACGCACGGTTTCGTGAAGTTTTATGTTGTTTTCGGCGAAATGTTCTATCAGGCAAAGCAAAACAGCGGAAGAAGAAGCTCCGTCATTCGCGCCCTTGAAGTCTGGAATGCCGGATTTGGTGTCGTAATGCGATCCGATTATCACCAATTGGTCCGTATCTCCCGGAAATTCCACGTAAACATTGCAAAAAGTGCGGCGTCCGAACGCCGTTGATTCGGTCCAACAGTCGGCGACAGGATTCAACCCCATTCGTTTTATTTCCTGTGCAATGTACCTTGAAGCGCGTGCGGCGCCAGGTGTGCCGGCGTCGCGCGGCGCTATTTTGGACAATTCTTCCGCATAAACGTACATACGCATTCCGGCATCATCCGGAAGCCTGTCCCAATCCGTTTGTTCACGTACGGGTTCGCGCACGCACCCGAAGCAGAAAAACGACGCTGCAAGCGCCGCAAAAACGCCGATTTGTACCATGAGCCGCATTCTAACAAATGATAAATGAAAAGTGAAAAAGCGTGTTTTACAACTCCGTCATGGTTTTTCCGTTCAGTTTTTGAAGACCTTTGCAATACGATTCCGAGTCTGAATTACGCCATGAAAAAGGAAAATTCCTGCACTGATCCGGTTTGGCGTCATGCACCTTGCAGGCGCCGTTTTCATCAAGCAAAATGCAGGAAGCTCCGTCGTTTTGGTCCTTGAGAACCAATCCATGCCGGTCGGATGAAAGTGTTGCGAACCGATTTATGAAGTCCCGTTCGTCAAGATGCAGCGCCGCGGACATGCGTGAAATTTCAACATCGGAAATCCGCACGACTCCGCCGCGCACGCGGCAGCATGCGCCGCACCGCAAACATTTGAAATCATCGAGATTCATCGGTGTTTCATCGTTCATGTTCTTTGCAAAACAAAAACGGGCGCGGAAAAACCGCGCCCGTTTCGAGTCGTTGAAGACTTACCCTTACTGGATGATCTTCGTGACCGTGCCGGCGCCGACCGTGCGGCCGCCTTCGCGGATGGCGAAGCGCATCTTCTCTTCGAGAGCGCAGGGGTAGATCAGCTCGACGGTCATGTTGATGTTGTCGCCGGGCATGACCATTTCGACGCCTTCAGGCAACGTGATCGCGCCAGTCACGTCCGCGGTGCGGATGTAGAACTGAGGACGATAGCCGGGGAAGAACGCAGTGTGACGGCCGCCTTCGTCCTTCGTGAGGACGTAGACCTGAGCCTCGAACTTCGTGTGCGGAGTGATCGAAGCCGG
>JAZUJQ010000366.1:0-3316 GCA_045642845.1 Kiritimatiellia bacterium | reverse complement strand
GTTTCGCGGCGCTGCGCGGCGACGCCTCTCCGGTCGCCTCCGAATACATCAAGGTTCTCCGCAACGATCTCGTTCTGTCCGGCTGGTTTTCCCCGACGGATGCGCCCGAGGCCGCGGTCAGGCTTTCCGGCTTCGTGCGCGGGGCCGGCGCGCTCGACGCGCAGGTCGGCGCCGCGTGGCTCGCGGGCGTGCGCACCGGTTCGTGGAACCAGAGCGGCATTCCGTCGTCCAAAGTCCGCGAAGCCGCCCACGCGATGGCGGACACGATCGTGGAACAGGTCGCAGGCAAAAAGCCGATGTGTTCGTCGAAAATCCTGTTCGTCGGCCGGACAGGCCGCCAGACCGACGTTTACGAATGTTCCGCCGACGGCAACGACATCAGGCGCATCACGAGCGACGGCGCGCTGTGCCTTTCGCCGAACTGGCTTCCCGGCAGGCGCGCGTTCTACTACACGTCGTACCGTCTCGGCCGGCCCGCGGTGTTCGAAATCGATCTCGCTTCCAACTCACGCAAGGTGTTTTCGGAGCGGCCGGGCATGAACAACGGCGCCGTGCTGGCTCCCAACGGTTCGCGCACCGCGATCGTGCTTTCGATGGCGGGTGCGGTCGACATGTATCTCATCGAGCCCGCGACCGGCCGTTTGACCGACCGCATCACGCGCACGAAGCGCGGTAACGAGGCCAGTCCGTCCTGGTCGCCCGACGGCCGTTCGATCGTGTACGCAAGCGACGACGACGGCCGTCCCCGCTGCTACGTGATGAATCTCGGCACGCGCATTCCGCGCCGGTTGGTTTACGCGCCCAACATCGGCGAAAACGTTTCCCCGGAGTGGGGGAGCGACGGCCGCATCGCGTTCTGCGGCAAGACCGGCGGGCGTTACGCGATCTACGTCATCGATCCGGCGAAGGGTTCGAGCGGCAACGCGCCGATCATGGTGAGCCCGTCAGACGGGGCCGATTACGAGGATCCGTCGTGGGCGCCGGACGAACGCCACATCGTCTGCACCCGCACGGTCGGCTACCGCAAATCGCTCGTCGTTCTCGACACCGAACCCAAGGGCGATCCGCCGCGCGCGATCGGCGCCATCAAGGCCGGTGAATCCTACCTCGCTTCGTGGTCCGACAATTTCTGATTTCCGACACATCTAATCCAAAAACACATACATGAACAAATACATCATTCCGATTCTCGCGTTCGGCCTTCTCGCCGTTTGCGCGACCGGTTGCAAAGGCAACAAGGCGGGCGACGGCGACGCCGCGTTCGATCCCATGCAGCCCGAAACCCTCGGCGACGGTTTCATCGACGGTGAAGGAGCCATGCTTCCCGGCGGCTCGTTCGACGAAGGCCGCACGCGCTTCGAGGCTCCCGCCGGCATCGGCGATCCCGTCTATTTCGCGTACAACCAGTCCAGCATCGGACCCGGCGAGGCGGGTAAAATCGCGGCCGTGGCGCAGTTTCTGCTGCAGAACGGCGACGTGGCCGTCCAGGTCGAAGGCAACTGCGACGAACGCGGCACCAACGAGTACAACCTTTCTCTCGGCGAGTTCCGCGCGCAGGCCGTGCGCGACCAGCTCATCAATTCGGGCGTCGCCGCCGACCGCGTCTACACCATCAGCTACGGCGAGGACAAGCCCGCCGTCGCCGGTCACGATGAAAGCGCCTGGGCGGCCAACCGCCGCGCGGACTTTTCGTTCGCCCGCTGAGACGCCGAACATCCGGAGCCGCAAATCATGTCGAAAGACGACGCCATTGAAGTCGAAGGGCTGGTCGTGAAGGTCCTGCCCGCCACCATGTACACGGTCCGCCTCGAAAACGGGCACGAGGTTCTCGCGCACGTTTCGGGCAAGATGCGTAAAAACTTCATCAAGATCACGCAGGGCGACAAGGTCACGATCGAGATGTCGCCGTACGATCTGACGAAGGGGCGCATCGTGTTCCGCCACAAGTCGCCCACGGGCGACGCTCCGCCGCCCCCGCGCACGCACGGCAGCCGTCACTGACGCCGAAAGCGGGTCGCTCCCGCGCGTGACGGAAAGTTCCGCAAAGCCGATGACGCTCGCGCTTCCCGCTCCGGAACCCGAAATAGATCCGCGTTTTTCAGTTCTGCTGGAAAACGCGGATTTTGCCGTCGTGTCCAAGAGCGGAAACATTCCGTGCCATGCGAGCGGCCGTTACAGCGTCAACACGCTGGAAACCCTGCTCAAACGCGACGCCGGGTTCCGCGAAACGCATTTCATCAGCCGTTTGGACCGCGAGACGAGCGGTTGCGTGCTCGTGGCGAAAACCGAAGCGGCCGCTTCCGCGCTCGGCAAGGCGATGATGAAACGCCGTTTTGAAAAGGAATACCTCTGCGTCGTGGACGGCCCGCCGCCGTGCGCCGTCGGCGACACCCTCCGCGCGGCCGGCACGCTGTGGCCGGTCGGCGACGACATCGTCTTCAAGTACCGGTTTTTCACGCGCGGCGACGCGCCTCCGGACGAAAGCGTCGGGTTCCGCGGCGAAATACGCGGCGCCGGACAGTCCTGTGAAACGGTTTTCGAAACGCTGCCTTGGAGCGCGGTCGGCGTCGATTCTCCGCCGGACGGCCTTTCGCTCGTGCGCTGCGTTCCGGTGACCGGACGCACGCATCAGATCCGCGCGACGCTGAGGGGCCTCGGCTGCGCCGTTTTCGGGGCCAAACTCTACGGCCGCGACCGCCCGATATACAAGCGGATGTGCGAAGGCGCGATGACTGAGGCCGACCGCGCGGCGCTGCGTGCGCCGCGTCAGGCCCTCCACGCATGGAAACTCTCGTTCGCGAATCCGTTCGGCGGCGCTCAGGTTTCGGTCGAGTCTCCGGCATTGGATTTTGCGGAAGACGTGCTTTTTTGTTAGCATTCGCCGGAGTTTGACGCTTATCAGCTTGTTTTTAAATGCAGTACGACTCGTACGCAGACGATGAAGATCTCATCGAAGAGGGCGGATTGAATTTCCGTCCCAAGGTCGTTTCCAGACGCTCGGATCTCAAGATCGCCGCCGCGTTTTTCCTTTTTTTCGCGGCGCTGTACGCGGTGACGTCGTCGTTCTGGGCGTATCCCGGCGAGTCGGCGCGCACCACCGCGATCATCGTCGGCGCGCTGCCGGCGCCGTATCCGTCGGATTGCATCGCCCGTCTCGTCTACGGTTTCATCGCGCTGCTCGGAGGTTCGGTGAACGCGGCGCGCGCGTGCGCGGTCTTTTCCATTTTCGTGTCGGCCGCGTCCGCGGCCGTGACGTATCTGCTGTCGACGGCCGTCTTCCGTTTCGCGATGCAGAGCGACGTTCTCGAGCTCTGCA
>JAZUJQ010000365.1:0-5444 GCA_045642845.1 Kiritimatiellia bacterium | reverse complement strand
CCGGCGGTGTAGATGCGGTCGCAGCCGGGCGCTTTGCGCGAGGCGCGCAGCGCGCGGCAGATGTCGCCCGCGGTCTTGCGGAAAACTTCGCCGCCGAGGAAGAACTCGGGGTTCATCACGAAGAAGAAATGCCCCAGCCGGTACATGCGCGGCGAGCCGTCTTCGGCGACGCCCGTGAGCGCCTTCATGAACGGGCCGCCGGTGAACGCCGCCGAGAGGATCTCGACGAGCGCCGCGTAGCCGTAGCCCTTGTAGCCGCACATTTCGTCGCCCGCGCCGCCGATGGGCGTGAGCGCGGCGGAGCCGGCCTTGAGCTGTTCGAGAATCGCGGCGGAATCGGTGAGATACGAACCGTCTTCGGCGATGACCATGCCCTTGGGCGTGGGTTTGCCGGCGCGGGCGAAGTATTCGATCTTGCCGCGCTGAACGGTGGACGTGGCGCAGTCGATGCTGAACGGGAACGGCTCGTCCGTGGGTATCGCCCACGTGAGCGGGTTCGTTCCCATCATGTTCTCGACGCCGAAAGTCGGCGCGGTGGACGGGCGGGCGTTGGTGCCGCTGCAGCCGATGAGCCCCTCGCGCGAAGCCATCGTGGTCCAGTAACCGGCGATGCCGTAGTGCGTGGAGTTTTTGATCGCGCCGCCGGCCATGCCGTATTTCTTCGCTTTTTCGATGAGCATCTGCATCATCTTGTGCGAAGCGACCATGCCCATGCCGTCGTGCGCGTCCATCACCACCGTCGTCGGGGTCTCTTTGAGAATCTCGATCTCGGTGACGGGTTTGAGCGTGCCGTTGTCGATGCGGTCGATGTAAATCGGCTTGAAGCGGTTGCAGCCGTGGCTTTCGATGCCGCGCCTGTCGGATTCGAGCAGAACGTCGGCGCAGATCGCGGCGTCCTTTTCAGGGACGCCGCAACCCTTGAACGCGTCGATCAGAAACGCGTTCATCAGGTCCCACGGGACGAACGGGCGCGTTTCTTTTTCCGGCGCGCCGCCGGTTCCTGTTCCGGACATCGCGTCTTTCTCAGATCAGGGATTTGTAGAGGGCGGCGAGGTCTTCCTCCGAAACGTCGCGCGGATTGCCGGGACGGCAGGCGTCGACGTAGGCGCTGTGCGCGAGGAAGGGGATGTCCTTTTCCTGGACGATGCCCTTGAGGTCGGCGGGGATGCCGACGTCCTTGCCGAGTTTGGCGACGGCGTCGCAGGCGGCCTTGATCGCGGCCTTGCCCTTGAGCTTGTCGGCGTCTTTCACGCCCATGGCCTTGGCGATCTGCGCGTAGCGCGCGCCGAGAGCCTTGACGTCGGCCTTCGGGTCGGCGGCGTTGTAGGCGAGCACGTGCGGGAGGAGAATCGCGCAGGCTTTGCCGTGCGGGGTGTCGTAGAACGCGGAGAGCGGGTGGGCCATCGAGTGGGCGATGCCGAGGCCGACGTTGGAGAAGCCCATGCCGGCGATGTACTGCGCCAGCGCCATCTGCTTGCGGCCTTCGGGGCAGCCCTTCACGGACGCGCGCAGATTCGCGGCGATGAGTTCGATCGCCTTGATGTGGAACATGTCCGTCATCTCCCACGCGGCCTTCGTGGTGAAGCCTTCGATGGCGTGCGTGAGCGCGTCCATGCCGGTGTTGGCGCAGAGGCCTTTGGGCATCGACATCATCATGTCGGGATCGACGACGGCGATCATCGGGATGTCGTTCACGTCGACGCAGACGAACTTGCGGTCCTTGGCGCGGTCGGTGATGACGTAGTTGATCGTGACTTCGGCGGCGGTGCCGGCGGTCGTGGGAACAGCGATCGTGAACACGGCGTGCTTCTTCGTGGGCGCGACGCCTTCGAGGGAGCGGACGTTGGCGAATTTCGGGTTGTTGACGATGACGCCGATCGCCTTCGCGGTGTCCATGGACGAGCCGCCGCCGATGGCGACGATGCAGTCCGCCTTGGCTTTCTTGAACGCGGCGACGCCGTTCTTGACGTTCTCGATCGTGGGATTCGGTTTGATGTCGGAGTAGAGGACGAACGGAATCTTCGCTTTCTTGAGCAGGTCGGTCACTTTCGCGGTGACGCCGAATTTCACGAGGTCGGGATCCGACGCGACGAACGCCTTACGGCAGCCGTTGGATTTCACGAGCGCGGGAATTTCGGCGATGGCGCCGGCTCCGTGGTACGAGATGTTGTTGAGAACGATACGATTTGCCATGGCTTTGATTTGTTGGGTGTTGTTCCGCGCCATATACGCCGTCCTGACGTCGATGAGCGGTATGCCGCCGATTATAGCGAAACGCGCGGCAAAATGCGATTGCTCGTGCGCGCAGTGAAAAACTCCGACGGCTGGCAAACATGCTCCGCTACCGCTTCGCCCTGTTTCACGGCTCACAGCCGCAGATATTTTTCAAATCCCGTGTGCACCGAATCGGAGTTGCGGAGCGCGGATCATTCGGCGGAGCGGTAGCGGGAGCTTCACGGATCGGAGTTTCGTTCAAACGGAGCAATGGCGCGGTTTGCCGGTGCGCCGTGTTGAAACAAACTCCGACGGCTGGCAAACATGCTCCGCTACCGCTTCGCCCTGTTTCACGGCTCGCAGCCGCGGATTTTTGAATAAAGCGGAAAAACATTTTTCAAATCCCGTGAGCGCCGAATCGGCGGTGCGGAGCGCAGGCCATTCGGCGGAGCGGTAGCGGGAGCTTCACGGATCGGAGTTTCTTTTCAAACGCTGCCAAGGCGCGGGGTGTTTGGGCGCGGGGTGAAAAACATGTGGGATGCGGCGTCCGACGGCTGTCAAAAGAGCCACGCGGACTGTCCTTTACCGATTCTGACTCGGAAACGTTCTTCCCGTCACTGGTGAATGCTCCGCCGTCATGGTTGTTCTCACGGGAATGGGATGTAGTCCGCCTGACGATTCGTGGCGTGGATGCTCCGTCGGAGGACGTGTCGGTCCGGTTCGAGGCCGATCCGTGGGTTCTGCTTCTCCGTTAGAACCGGATTTTCGAAGATTCCGCACCCGTGGACGGTGGCCGGGAACATCGGCTCGGCATTGGTCCGCCGGTTGCGGCTTCCGTCCGTCGTTCGCCCGAGCGTCAGACGCGGGTGTTTTCCGCCGCGAGGACGAGGAACACGGCCGCGCTCCACGCATACGCTTTATCGCACAAACCTTCGCCGGTGAGCGCGTCGTAGTTCTCCGCGAAGCCGCTTTTGCGGCACATGCGGATGAACCGTCCGGCGATTTCACCGGCGAGGTCCGGGCGTCCGCACGCGCGCAAGGCGTCGTTCAGGATGAGCGTTACGGGCGCCCAGATCGGGCCGCGCCAGTATCCGTCGGGCGTGTAATATCCGCTCGCCGGGCATTCGGTGGCCAGCCCCCATTCCGTCAGGAAGCGGTCGATGTCGGAAATCATCCGGCTGCGGATGCGTTCGGGCAGCCTCGTTCCGAGCAGAAGCGAAACGCGCGGAAGGAACGATTCCGTCCGGTACGTAACGCCCGTCGACTCCTGACGCACGAGCGGCGTTCCGTCCGCGTCGAACAGAGTTTCCGTCATGCGTCCGAGCAGTCCGGCGGCGCGGTTCTTCCATGCCGCGGCTTCGGCGGCGCGTCCGGTTTTTCCGGCGAGGAACGCGAGTTCCTCCATCTGAAGCACGAGGAACGCCTGAAGGTCCGGCGTTTCGATCGGCGGCATTTCGAGAAAGGCCGTGGAGTTGTCCCAGCCCGAATCGTTTCCGTGGTCGTAAGCGCAGAGCCCGGAGCGGGAACGGTCGCGGCGCGACGTCCACCAGTCGGTCCAGCGGACGAGTCTGCCGTAGGTTTCGGCCATGCGGCCGGGATTTTCGAAAAACTCCGGATTCATGCGGCGCATGCGCGAATACGCCCATCCGTGGATCGGCGGTTTGACGAAGTTGCGGCTGACGTCGCCGTCGCCCACGCTGTCCGGCAGCGAGCCGTCGTCGGCCTGGGAGTCGATGACCGACATGAACTCGTCCCACGCGCGGGCCGGCGCTTTCGCCGCGTACGCGAACGCGGTGAAGCAGTGGTCCCACGACCAGATGTGGTTCATCCAGTGGTTGGACATGATCGTCGCGCGCCGGGTCATGAACCCGCGCGGATCGACGGTCGTCGAGGCGAGCAGACGCATCGCGGCGGCGCGCAGGTCGGCGGTTTCGGGCGGCGTCGGGGCGAATTCGCCGTCGTTTCCGTTCGCGGCGCGTTCGGCCGCTTCGGCGGCGGCAGGGTCCCACTCCGGCGCGACGAGGTCCCATTCCGGCAGACATTCGCGCACGACGACGCGGAAGCCGGCGTCGCCGGGGACGGCGTCGACCGCCAGCACGGACGATCCGCGGCCAGTCCATTCGCATTCGACGCGCATGTCGCCCGCCGGCGCGCTCAGCGCGAACTTGGTCTTGGTCATGACGCCCTGCACGAGCACGACTCGCGGTTCCGACGCCGCGCGCGGAACGTCGAACGCCATCTGGCACGGGTTTCCGTTTACGTTGAAATCCATGTGCAGTCCGAGCCGCGGGGAATCGGACGCGACGGAGAACGTGCGTGCGTCGGTGAACGAAAACACGATGCGCCCGCATTCGGTCTCGAGCGCGGTGGACGCGGCGGCGAACGGCGCTGCGGCCGAGCGTTCGCACGGCGCGCCGTCGACGAGCGGAACGCACCGCGCGATGACGAAACGGTCGCCCGCCGTGGACGACGCGGTGCGCAGGCGCACGTTGGCTTTGCCGTCGCCGGCGTCCGTCGTTTCAAGCGCGAGATACGACCCGGGAAGACTGACGGGCCGGTCGATTTCCCATGGGAGAAAAGTTTTCATGTCGTTAAGGATTTCCGTTCCGATCTGATTTCCAAAAGCTGGGTGGCGACGACGGATGCGAAAACGAGCCCGCAGCCGAGCAGCTGGCGCGACGAGAGCGCGTCGCCGAGGAAAACGTATCCGGCCAGCGCCCCGAAGACCGATTCCAGCGACAGCACGATGCCGGCGACGGCCGCCGGGGTGCGTGCCTGCGCCACGTTCTGCAGCGTGTACGCGACGCCCGACGAGAGTATGCCGCAGAACGCGACGGCCGGCAGCGCGCCGACGAGCGCGGCGCGGGTCAGCAGCGCGGATTCGGACGGCAGGGCCACGAACGGCAGTCCGATGACCGCGCACGTGAAAAACTGCGTCGCGCTGAATGCAAGGACGTCGGTTTTCGGCGCCCAGTGCGCCACGACGAGCATCTGCACCGCGTAGAGCACCGCGCAGAGCGCTTCGAGCGCCTCTCCGCGTCCGGCCGGAACCGATCCGTTCATGCAGATCATGTAAAGCCCCGCCACGGCGACTGCGGCGCCGGGCCACACGAACGCGGGGGCTCGGCGGCCGATGAAGATTCCGAGGATCGGCACGAGCAGCACGTACGTGGACGTGAGGAACGCCGCCACGCCGGGCGTCGTCGTCATCAGTCCGATCTGCTGCGCCA